>DASRMF010000138.1:0-10054 GCA_035648055.1 Atribacterota bacterium | reverse complement strand
GGAATTAGAAGATTTATTAGCCAAATGCAAGAAAAAAGGATTAAAGTTCGGATTGGCTTTGGGTGGCGGTTCTGCCCGCGGCCTGGCACATGTGGGAGTCATTCAAGTTTTAGAAGCATATGGCATTCCAATTGATATGATTGCAGGTACCAGTATTGGTTCGGTCATTGGGTCTTTATATGCTTCCGGAGCTTCGATAGAACAATTGGAAAAAGCAGCTTTGTTGATGAAAAAGAGCAAAAGCTTGTCTTTGTTGGATCTTGCTATACCACATTCAGGTTTCATTAAAGGTGACCGCGCAGAAAAAATTTTAAAAACTATTGCTTTAAAAAATAAGACATTTGATGACCTAAATATACCGTTTGCTGCAGTAGCTACGATCATTGAAAACGGAACAGAAGTGGTGATCAACCAGGGAAAAGTAATTGATGCTGTAAGGGCAAGCATTTCCATTCCCGGTATATTTAGACCGGTAAAATATCGTAATTATTACCTGGTGGATGGAGGCTTGGTGAACCCGGTTCCGGTGGATGTGACAAGGAACATGGGCGCAGATATCATTATTGCAGTCAGTTTAGCAAAAATAAAATCCCGAACCATTACCATAAATATGAACAACAATACCGACAATATAAAAAAGGTAAAAGATAAACCAAAAAATTCAAAAATAACATTAAAATCAATCATACACCAAAAAATTGCAGAGGTAAAATTATCCTTCAAAGCTCCCGGCATCTTTGAAATCATTACCCAAACGATTGATATTATGGAATCAAAAATTATAGAAAGATCACTGAAAGGGACCGATATCGTCATTGTTCCTTTTGGCCTCAAAGATATCCATGACTTTGATTTTGATAAAGCAGAAGAGCTAATTAAGGGGGGTATTACTGCTACACTAATTAAAATACCTGAGATCAAGGCGGTTATTAAAGCAAAATTAAAACAAAAAAAGAATATTTAGTTTCGTTTTTAGTGAATTTATTAGAAATGGGAGGGGAAAAAATGTCTAAAAATATTTTTAAAATTATATCGCTTTTTATTTTATTATTTTGCCTGTCGAATTCTTCCTTCTTTGTCTATTCGGATACCATAAGCGAGGAAAGAGTAGAAAATACTGCTATTGATCTAACTTATGCTGATATGGAAGCTCAATTTGCCAATAATGTATTTATCACTAAAGATGACGAATTTAAGGTAGTTGTGGAAAAGGATTTAGAATTAGAAGATTTGTTGGCCAAGTGTAAAAAGAAAGGATTGAAAATTGGTCTGGCTTTGGGCGGCGGCTCGGCACGAGGATTAGCCCATGTAGGTGTTATTCTAGCACTTGAAGCCTATAATATTCCTATCGATATAATCGCCGGTACCAGTATTGGTTCAGTAGTGGGATCTCTTTATGCTGCCGGAGCTTCTATTGATCAGCTGGAGGAAGCTGCTCTCTCGATAAAGAAAAGTAAAACGCTTTTCTTAATAGACCTTGTCCTTCCTCATTCAGGTCTGATAAGCGGCGAACGAATTGAAGAAATGTTAAATGATTTATTTTTAGAGGATAAAACTTTTGCTGATCTCAAAATTCCTTTCGCGGCTGTAGCTACAGAAATAGAAAGCGGAGCAGAGGTGATCTTAAATCAAGGAAAAGTAATTGATGCTGTAAGGGCAAGCATTTCCATTCCCGGTATATTTACACCGGTAAAGTATGAGAATTATTATCTGGTAGATGGTGGAGTAGTCAATCCGGTCCCGGTAGATGTAGTCAAGATGATGGGAGCTGATATTATTATTGCTGTGAGTCTGGCTAAAATAAGCCCTTACACTGCTGTCATGATGATTGACAAAGAGACTGGCCATTTAAAAGAGGTAGAAAATTTAGAAGATTTAAGAATAAATAAAGGGGAAAACCCAAAATTTAAGGATACAGAAGGAATTATTCCCTTAGCTGAGGAAGAAAAAGGGTTTTTGAAACAAAAAATAGAGAATGTTAAATCAAAATTTGAAGGCCCTAATCTCATTGAAATAATCAGCCAATCCAACGATATTATGGAATCAAAGATTACCGACCAAAGCCTGGAAGGGGCAGATGTACTCATCGTCCCCTTTGGAATTAAAGAAATGAAGTTTTTTGATTTTGATGAAGCAGAAATGCTCATTAAAGGTGGTATTATGGCTACTCTGATTAATATACCAGAGATTAAAAGAGCGATAAAAGAAAAACTTCGGGGATAAGGAACAGGAAACAACTCTCTGTTCCTAAATCATGACTTTATGAACATTTTTAAATTCAATACCAGAAAAAATTATACTTCGCTTTTCCCTATTCTGATTATTTTTCTCAGTCTCAGTACTGTTTTGATATTAATTTTTGTAAGCACATTAGAAATTTTTGCATCTGATTCGGGCAATAAACAAGATATCGTTTCCGGAGTAGTTCCCCATCATCTATTGGCTAAAGAAATTATAGCGGATTTTTTTAGTTATATTTCCTCCCAGGGAAAACCTGAAACAATAGTTATTTTAAGCCCGGACCATTTTCAAAGCGGAATTTTTAATGATAATAATGCATTTATTACTCTTAATTGGGAATCAGTTTCAATAAAAGAAGAATTTGATAATATAAAAATTGATTCTCTTCTGGGAAAGAAATTAGCCGATGATAATAAAATAGCACTGAACAGTTCTGCTATCGTTTATGACCACGGAATTACTAATCTAATTCCTTATATTAAAAAATATTTTCCAGAAAGCAAGTTTTTACCCATATTGATACCTATCGATATTACTAAAGAGCAAATTGAGCACCTGGTAAAAACCATTAATATAGAGTCTCCTGCTCAAACCATCATCATCGCCAGCGTAGATTTCTCCCATTACCTCCCTCCCCATGCAGCCGGGTTTCATGACAAAAAAAGTATCCGGGTTTTATTAAATTTTGAGGAAGAAAATTTTAAAAACATAGAAGTTGATTGCTGGCAAGCCCTATATGCAGCCAGACTTTTTGCTAAACTGCGACATAAAGCAGCTTCTCATATTATTGCTCATAAAAATTCTGTAGATTTTTCAAAATTATATTCAGAAATAACCACTTCTTATTTTAGTGTAGCCTTTGGAGAGAAAAAAATTGAGAAAACTTTTAACCCGGGAGCAAAAACTGTTCTATTTGTTGGAGATATCATGTTAGATCGTGGTGTAGAATATTTGGTGAAGCAAAACAGTATTTATTATCCTTTTCAAAATATCAGCCATTTCTTAAGAGGAATAGATATTGTTTTTGGAAATTTAGAAGGTCCTGTAGTAGAAAATCCCCCGCAATTTCCAGATGATTCTTTAAAATTCGCTTTTACCCCAGAAGTAATTAAAGGGGCTTCCTGGAGTCATTTCAATTTATTTTCCCTGTCCAATAATCACACTCCGGATATGGGAAAAGAAGGATCGGAAGAAACGAAAGAATGGTTGAAAAAATATGGGATAAATTTTGTAGGCGACCCTCTTTCCGGTAGTTCGGATAATCTTAATTCTTCTTTTTACAGGGACGATATAACTTTTTTAGCTTTCAATCAAATTTTTCCCTTCATGGATAAAGAAGAAGAAATAATTAAAACAATAAAAATGGTTAAATCTTCAAATCCGGATAATTTTTTAATCGTAAGCATGCATTGGGGTGAAGAATATAAATTAATCAACTCTCCTGTCCAACACAGCTTAGCCCATAGAATAATTGAAGCAGGAGGAGATTTAATCATTGGTCATCATCCCCATGTCGTGCAGAACATCGAAAAATACCAGGGGAAACTTATCTTTTATTCCCTGGGAAATTTTATTTTCGACCAATACTTTTCTACGGAAACTCAGGAAGGTTTAGCAGTAGGATTAGAAATTCATCCTGATAAATTGGTTTGTCGACTTTTCCCTCTTCAAATCAACTTAAGCCAGCCTGTTCTAATGGAGCGGGATAAAGCAAGAGAATTCTTGATACAATTAGCCAACCGTTCAGATAATAGGTTGGTAGATGAAATTAAGAGTGGTATAATAAAAATTGAAAGGTGGTGGTAATCATGTTAAATTTATTTCATAAATTAAATTTTAAAAATATAAGAAGACAAAATAGTTTTAATTTTTCTAAAATCATTTTAGTTTTTTTAATTTCTCTCAGTTTCCTGATTGTTACCGGTAATGCCTTTGGTGAAGTCATTTTGGACAAACAATTAATCAGACCGGATGATATACTGAAAGAGAAAGTAGAAGTCACGCCCTGCATTCCGACTTATTCCCTGCCTTTAAGAGTAGAAGATATCAGCAATTATCAAGATTTTTGCAATAAGCTTCAACTTTCTCCTGAAAGCTTCTCTTTATTACAAAAGAATGGATTTGCGGTCATTCCCACTCCTCCGGACATTGCAGATACTAAACTTCATCTTAGATTTTCATCTCAGGAAAGTTCACCCCTAGATGATTTTGTCGCTTACTATGAAGTTTTAAAAGATAAAGATTTACCTATCTTTATCACTACTGATTCCATGCTTCATTATTACCATATCTTTTTTGAAACCATTTTAATGAAATTGGAAAAAGACCTTTTCTTTAAAGATATTTGGAATATAAGCCTGGAAATGTTAGATGCATCCCTAAAAGAATATAATAAGAGTCAAGGTGATATCAAAGAAGCAGCTAAAAGAAATATAGCCTATCTCTCTATTGCCTTAGATCTGTTGAGACCGAAAGATGAACAGATAGTGAATGATGACATATTACGAGAGGAATATTGCCAGCCCGGGATGGATGCTGAAACTTGCGGCATGATGATCAGTAGAATGAAAGAACTTTTTGGTGAGCTCGATAGCTATAATTATTTTAGCGTAGAAGAAGGTGATGAATACCGTTTTCATATTCCCGATGAAGTCAGTGAAGTCGTGAAAAAAGAAATTGAATTAATTGAAAAACACAAGGGTTGGGAAAATTCCCCTTTATTTGTTTATCGTGAGGATTATTCACAGTATGTGCCTCGCGGACATTATACCAAATCCGAAAAACTAAAGAATTATTTTAAAGCTTTCATGTGGTATGGCAGAATGACAGCTTTGATTCAAGGAAGCCCTGCACTGTCTCCGGGGGAATCTATTTGTTCCGGAAACATTGAAGGGATTGTTTCTGATTATGATGCCAGAATTCAGACCTTGCAGGCTCTTTTATTGACTAATTACTTCTCTCAAAGTGAAGGCATTCAAAATAGATGGAATAGAATCTATGCCATTACCTCCTTCCTGGTCGGCTTTTCTGATGATTTAGGACCTTGTGAGTATAGTGAAATCTTAAAGGAATTTGCACTGGAAGATTTTAATTCTCAAGAATTGGAAGAATACTACCCGGAACTCAAGGAAGCTCTAATGAATTTTCCCAATAATCCCAAGATTTATGGCGGATTGGGAGAGTGTGAATTGCTGATGCCCTGCCCTCCTCTTTCTGAAAAAGAAATTCAAGCCTTAAAATTGCAGGCAAAAGGGCTTTTGAATAAAACCAAAGGATTCAGGTTAATGGGACAGAGATTTACTCTGGATTCCTGGCTTTTTTCTGAGTTAGTTTCACCTTACAGCGGTGAATACATGGGTGCAAAACCTCCCCTGCCTACCGATAAAAAACCCTTTACTTTCACCTGGGATGATGAGTATGAAGAATTCAGAAAAAATCGTCCTTTCAGCTGGGTGAAGACTGAAGTGAATTCCTGTCCTCCACCGGCAGAAAGAGAAGTCAAAGGATTTCCCAGAGGATTGGATTTAATGGCTTTATTGGGGTCACAAAGAGCAATGGAAATATTAGAAGAATTAGGTGATACACAATATTCCGATTATGAAAAGAAATTTTCAGAATTAAAAGAAGAAATAGATGCTCTTACTCCCTATGACTGGCATAAAACTCTATATATAAACTGGCTTTATGTTTTAAAATCTTTATGGAGCGAAAACGCATATGGAGACATAGGATATCCCTTATTTATGCAGACTAAATTCTGGCAGGATAAAGAATTAAATACCGCTTTAGCTTCCTGGACCGAGTTAAGACATGATACTATTTTATACGTTAAGCAAAGCTATACCATGGCAGAAAAAGGAGGAATGTTCCAACCTCCGGTAGTAGGTTACGTAGAACCAATGCCGGAATTTTATAGCCGACTTTTAGCTTTAACCAAAATGACCAATCAGGGCATAGAAAACTTGCTTTCTCCGGAAACATCCGAAAAATTAGATGTTAGCATTGGATTGGATAGATTAGCGGAAATCCTGGAAAGATTGAAGGCAATTTCCATAAAAGAATTGGAAAATCAACCTTTGGATGAGGGAGAATATAATTTTATCGAAAGTTTTGGCAGTATTTCTGAAAACCTAATTGAAACTATTTCCGGAGGAAATGCAGACCCTTCCGTTTACAAAACGGTTTTAGTGGCTGATGTGCATACAGACGGGAATACTAAAAAAGTCCTGGAAGAAGGTGTAGGATATCTTAAAACCATGATTGTTGCTTACCAGCACCCCGAAGGACATATCTTATTGGGAGTCGGTCCGGTTTTCAGTTATTACGAATTTAAACAACCGATGGATAATCGCTTAACCGATGAGGCGTGGAGAGATATATTAGATTCCAATCCTCCACCCGAACCAGAGTGGACCAAGACTTTTTCAGAATGATTAAGATGGCTCATTTAAAAGTATGTTTCTTGGCCTTAAGAGAACTTATATAAAAATTAAAGCAAAATAAAAAATTCTAAAAGTCCCTTGTAGTTTAACAAAGGACTTTTAGAATATTATTGTGCTTATTTACTTGTATAATTATACATACTTTTCTTTATTATATTTTATCTTACTAAACTAATTCCAATCTTCTTCTTCTCCCCCTTCTTCCAAATACTCCTCTGGATCACTTTCAAATTCATCAAGGCAGTCTTGTGAACAGAAATAATATTTTTTCCCTTCATGTTCGGTAAAATATTTTTCTTTCCTTATATCTTCACCACATACAGTACAGGACTTTTTGGCCATTTTTTTTCACCTCCTTACATAACTAAATTTTGATTTCATATTATATCATACAAATAAAATATTTTTTAGTATCTTTTTAAAAATTTTACTGATTCCGGTAATGCAAGGAGGCGGTTGTTTTCTGTGTCATTTATAAATCAATAAATTAGAAATTAAAAGGAACAATAGCACTCTCTATTCTATTTAACTATCTCCCTCTTTTATTGATTAATCTTAATAGAACAGACTATTTTTAGTATATCATTCAGATATTTTTCAAAATCTATCTCGTGAGCATTAAAACTAAAGGAATAAAATAAATCTCCAATAATTGAATCATAACGAATAAATTTAAGTCTATCCTTTCCAAATTTCATGGTATATAAAGTCCGCTGAGCAGGATATCCGGCGAGTTTATCCGGAGTAGATTCTAAAAAAACGGCACCCGCTTCTTTCAGGGTATCCATATTCACAGAATATAGTTCGGTAAGCGTATATTCCTTTCCAAATAAAGGTGTTGCCCGAAAGGTCAGCGTTCCTTTAGAATCAGGAGTATAAATAAATATTCCTCGTTCCTGAGAAGAATAATTAATCCAATTCTCCGGATAAATTAAAGAGATATCAAAATATGCATATTGATAATTATAAAAAACAAATCCTTCAGGTATTTCTGTAGTATCTGTACCCTGGGCGTTAATTAAAGAACAGAAACTAAAAATTACGATAACCACTAATAAAAAAAGAATAAATTTCTTCATACTTTGTATCACTCCTAACATATTGAATTTAATTAACAGTAAGATAAGCAGGATAATACAGGTATACCTGTATTATCCTGTCCTTTGAATTAATATAAAAAGTTATTACTCACTGTTGTGTAAGGGTAAATGTCCTATCCAATTGTTCATCTTCTGAAATCCATACATTCGGCAGATAAGACCAGGTTTTGTTAGTTTTTATGTCCTTAATTTCTATATTATTTACATACCAACCTGGACCATCCCCACTATTATCATTTATGATCCGTATTTGATTGATTTCTCCCAAATCTAGTGAAGGTACATAGATATAATCTGTATTCTCTTTTTCAAAAGTCCCAATATAAAGAGCAGGGCGAGGTGGTTCTGGATTTGTATAAATAGAAAAGACTTTGGACCCTTGATCTCCATAAAGTGTTACATCAAGCCTTGCATCTGTACCTCCACGGTCCACATTACCTGTAGTTATCTTTAATTCATAACGAGCTTCGAGTTTTTGAACTAATATATCTGGTAAAGTACCGCCTAATTTTTCATCACTAAGGATTAGGTTATGGACTTTGGGGTCTATAAAACCACAATCAGGAAGTTCTCTAACAGGTTCTCCAACATTATAGCAATAAAAACGAAAACGTCCTCCTCCACCACAATCTTCTCCTACATTAAGTGGGCCAGGGCCATCTACCAACATTACGTTTTCACATATATCACAAGAGGGATAAAGAGCATGCTTCCCCTCTGAGGCATAGACAATTAGTCGATCATTACTAAACTGTAAATTACCACACATGACCTCGGTCCGTTCAAAAGTTTTTGAAAGATTAGAAATTTCACCTATATTGCATGTCCTATGGTCAGCATTCCAAACTGCATGATGAGCATCAGGATTCTCATGCGAGGATGTAAATACCCAATCCAATTTCAAAGTATTACTATCTATTACCTTCCAAACCATAAATATACGTTCACGATCTGTTGGATGGCTTGTAAAAAAGGGTAGATTAATACCTGCCACAGTTTGTCGGCCATAATCCATACTCCAGGTAACTACATAACGAAAAATAATATATTGAGGTAAATTAGCTGAATTAAAGGTTGTTGAAGTAGAAAAAGGGTTATAGGGATGTACTCTTACATAGTTTGCCACATAGTCACTATCTTGATTATCCAGCCAGGGCTCTTCTTCATCAAGTTCAATATAGGGGTTTATATATTCCATTGCCTTATCTTCCCACTGTTGACGTATTCCATCACCATCTGAGTCAATCTCTAAATTGCCTACTTCATCTGCATTTACAAAAATTGGAAGGTTACTATTAAGAGTTCCTCCACCATTAGTTAGAGATAGTATGTACTCGATATTCCCTCCTGGCGTTCCTTCCTCTTCAGGATAGAATCTTCCCTGAGTTTGATAATCTGGTGGTTCATCGGTAGCTAACCATTGGTCGGGGAAAAAATTCCATTCTTGATTAATTTCCTCATTAGATACCTGAATTTCATCGACGTACCAACCGGGGTAGTCACCAGTACTATCGTGCCTTACAATAATATAGTCGAGGTCTTCTATGTTTATTGCAGTGACCAAGAAAGTATTAGTATCTCCTCTTTCAAAATCATTAACCCCCGGATCATCCAATAAAATCTCACCACTATCATGACCATCCTTATCATATATAGTAATATATACATTTGCATCAGTTCCTGCAGCAATTCGGGTTCCTGTAGTTATTTCAATTCGATAATTAATTTCTCCTATATTATCATTATCATTACCACCATTACTTGGTTCGGTTACTGTAATACTTACTGATTCGCTATCTTCTCCGCCCTTACCATCACTCACTGTACAGGTAATGGTATAAGTTCCGGCAGTATCAGGAGCTCTCCAGGTTAAATAAGAATCATTTGCTCCAACGCTTACTCCATTTGCAGTCCAACTAAAAGTAAGCGTATCCCCATCTTGGTCACTCGCATTACAGGTTATATCCACATCATGATTAATTTCTATGGAATCCTGATTAGCGTCAAGCGAGGAAATTACCGGAGGAGGATTATTATCTTCTCCTCCGGAACCAACGGAAGTACTATTCACCACCAACTGATACTCTCCTTCACCTGAAGTGCGAGATATCTTGATATACCAGGCACCAGTGGAATTAGCCACATAGTCCAGGGTTTTAATCTCTCTCTGGGTAATAGAAGAGCCTAAAGAGCTTCTGCTAGGATTTAATAAAGAGATGCCATAATTAGCATTTCCCGGAACCGTAAGCTGAAGGGTAATTTGCTGCCCTT
>DASRMF010000137.1:0-13379 GCA_035648055.1 Atribacterota bacterium | reverse complement strand
CTTTTTCATGTTCTAAGGTTTTTTCAAATAAGTCAAGCATAGAAGAAAATTCTGTTGGTGGTTGTTCGATAGCTTCCAGCAATACTCTACTTCCTTGTTGGTTCACATAATTATACATCTTTTCAGCATGAAACATTTCTTCCTTCATCTGAACTGCAAACCAGTTGGCAAATCCGTTTAGACCCTCCGCGGCAGCATAGGAAGCCATGGAAAGATATAAATAAGCAGAATAATGCTCCCTGTTTATCTGATGGTTTATGCTTTTAACCATTTTATCGCTTAACATAATATTCACCTCCTTTCTATTTTTTATTTATTAATAAAGATTCGAGAGTAATGGTTTTTAATCTCAATATTACTTCTTTCTCTATCTCATCTATCTTTTCCTTTAAAAGACAATCGCTTATATTGGGACAATCGCTTTTTTTAAATTTACATTCGTTTAATCTTATCGGTCCCTGAAATATTTTCATTACATCGATTAGACTTATTTTCTCCGGAGATATAGCTAAAGTAAAACCGCCACCCTTACCCTTAGATGAATTAAGTAACCCTTCTTTATTTAAAGTTTGTAGTATTTTTCTTAAAAAAGGGCGGGGCATCTCTAAGGATCTAACTAATTGTTCAGCTGAGATTAGCTCTTGTTTTTGTTCGACAATATAGCAAAGTGCCCTTATCGCATAATCGGTGTTCCTCTTGATTAATTTCACTTATCAATTTTCCTTTAATCTTTTAATATCAACAACAATTTCTTTGTTTCAAAAGCCTTGTTTTTTTCTTTTTATTATGATACCACTATTGTATCATTTTGTCAACTTATTTTAAAGATTTTTAAATATTTTCTACTCAAAAAAAATAACTCCCTTACTCTTATCAGTAAGGGAGTTATTTCATGTTAATTAATATTAGTTATCTTATTTTGATGGTTAAGAATCTATTCGACTGGTGCTGCTTTAATTCTTTCTGCAATCTCCATTATCTGATAAGGCGAAAATCTATATTCTCCCCTTAAGTCATCTATGGTGCTGCCTGTGTTATACATTTGAATAAGTTTAAATTCATTCTGAATTCCATCTAACAATTTGCTAGCATCTATCCCCCAAAGGGTAGCAATATCTTCAATGGTCATAGTCTTCATTTCCATTCCGCTTACATGAGACTGTAATCCAGAAACATTATCTGAAGAATTTCTTCCCATGCCGTTACCTTTAGGTTCACTATCACAGGTGCCGTCACATTCTTCATCACAATCATTATGGACATAATCTGCATCCTGTCCGTTGGGGATACCATCACCATCATCATCAGGTGCATTATTTCTGTTGCCCATTCCGTTATTCAAATATCCTACACAGTCTTCACAATCTTGAGTTTGCCCCTGGTTAGAAACCCCTTTGTCTTGCATGCCATATCTGGGGCTTGCAAGATTTCCACTGGATCCCCCTCTCATTCCATACATTCCATTACCATCTGCCCAAACGACAAGGGCAAAAACTCCGACTGCCAGTGCTGCGACCAGAAGAGTTACTCCGACTTTTAAATTTCTTGAATTTTTCATTCTATTCGTTCCTCCTTAAATTTTTGTTTGTTGACAATTTTTTTGTCATTCACTTATCTATACGCCAGGGGGAGGAACTTTCTTTCATTAAAATAAAAATTCTTTACAATCCTTCTACCAACATATCCCGGGGATGTTCAACAGTAAAGGTATAAAATATTTCCTGCTTTTGCTGAGATTCTAATTCTAACTCCCATAACCAGATTCCTTTACGGTCTTCCCAATCCTCTTTGCCCGGCTCAAGACTTATTTCATTTATCTTAATTTTAATGCGGTCATCTTCGGAAACGGGTATAGCTTCAAATAGTTTTACCTTAATCTTTTTAGATTTGTAATTCTCTACAGTAAGTTTATATTTAAAAGTCGTTTTCTTAGTTCGTGAGGGGATCCCGGCTATCAGGGTTTCATCTACTTTCTTTTCTAATAATTCTCTTTTTACTTTAACATTTTCATCAATACCTAAATATAGATCAAACTCCTCACTGGGCGCAATATTACCAATGCCGGAAAATCCCACAAAATCTCCTTCCAGGAATATATTTACCCGGCCAGCAAGTAATTGAAGGCCTTTGCTGTTGGTAACACGGGAACCAAGATAAGCAAATGGACTAACCCGAGGGTAGCTCGAATACTCAAACTCGGCTGATAAAATTTGCGAAGAAACGGGAAATTTATGTTCCGATTTATCAGATTTCACACTTACCTTAGAAGGTAGATTATAGATTACAGCAATACCTTTTTCTTCGGCAGTAGCATATTTCATCTCTGATTCTACTCCTTCTTCTAAAGCTCCCGCTTCTTTTTTAAATGCTTCGGTTTGATAAGCAGTTGCTAATGGAGCTGATACTTTATCTGATAAAACTTCGCGCTGATATGGTCTCAAAAACCAGGAAGCTACATAAGGCATACTTCCCCCGATTCTTGGCTTAGCTGTTGATAAAGCGCAATCTACCTCTAACCAATCTTCGCCGGTAACCTGTTTAATTACTCCATAAGAAACTAATTCGACCTCGGATTTTTCAAAATTTGCCCGGGCATCATATATAGGATTCCAGGAAGCACCTCCTACCAGATAAGAAACTTTCAAATCTGTGGTCCCCTCTTTTAAAACTTCCAGCTCCACCATAATTGATCTTTTTAGTTTCCTCTGTACCCCGGATACCTGGGACAATTCTCTTTTTAAAGTTTCAAGTTTATTATTCAAATCTCTAATCTCAAGTTCACAATCTAAGGCCTGGGTGTAGATATCTTTTAACCCTGTATCTAAAAAACTAAGAATATTTTCTAAATCGCTTATTTGCGGCATACTGGTAATCAAATCTTGAGGAATTTGTGTATTGGAAAATAGAGTTATAGAGTTTAGAAATTTCTTCTTCTCCATAAGTATGGTTTTCAGGTTTTGCATTCGGGTTATCTGATCTTCTAATTTCTGAATTTCCTCTTTTAATTGCTGGATTCTTTCCGAAGGTACTTCTTCTAAATACTCTCTTTTAACCTGTGCTCCAAAAAGTTTGATTATCGCTGTCCCTTCTGCAGAAACCCTTAAAGAATTCTCGTCAACCTCGGGAATGATATTTAAGAAAATTGCCGTATAAGTTCCCTTATCAAGTTCAAGATGGGTAACCCTATTTATCAAAGCAGAATCAGTATAGACGCAAATCTCACTAATCTCTGAATTTACTTCTACTTCGGCAGTGTAGCCATTGATACCAATGAAAAAAATTAATCCCAAAAATACTACAGTCTTTATTGTTTTATTCATCTTAAACCTCTTATTCTTTATTTTTTTCTCTCTCGTATAGGCCAACCAGTTCTGCTGTAGCTAAAACATGCCCCTCCATGGCTTCCTCTAATTCCTTCTTCTTGCAACCCTCCTCTATATTATGGAGCTTTTCATCAAGGGCATATAATTTAAAGAAATAACGGTGAGTGCCCGAAGGCGGGCAAGGGCCTCCATACTCTAATTTTCGGAAATCATTAGTTCCTTGAGTGCCCGGAACTGTATTTTCCTCTATAATATCGGTAAGGTGGATATTAAATACCACCCAATGCACCCAGGTCCCCATTGGTGCATCAGGATCCTCTATGACCAGAGCTAATCTTTTAGTTCCTTCCGGTATATCCTCAATAATTAGCCCGGGATTAATGTCTTTACCATCACAGGTAAATTTTTCCGGAATAAATCCATTGTTTTCAAATTCAAGACTTTCTAATTTCATAGCTTTATCCTCCTTTTTAAATTTTCTATTTCTTTTTCCAGCCATTCGGGGTACTCGGGTACTGCCCCGGATTGGGAAACCACAAAATTACCTATTATTTCCGCAAACTCCGCCGCTTCATATAAACTGCTCCCGCATAAATAAGAAAACAGAAAGCCTGCACTATAGCTGTCTCCGCCTCCTACGGTATCGGCTACCGGGCCATTTATACCTGCTACTTTCTCCAATTTTCCATTATAATAGATAGATGAACCGTTCTTGCCGTGAGTAATACAGACAATAGAAGGGTGGTATTCCTGGCAAATAAGCTCAACAAGGTTTTCCTGTTTCAATGTCTGTCCAAAGAGGAGTTCAGAAATAACCAGCGCCTCTCTATCGTTAAGTTTTACTATCGAGCACTGGCATAGAGATTTTTCGATCCATTCCTTCCTGTAGTAATTTTGCCTTAAATTTACATCGTAAAAAATTTGATTAGGACGCACCCAGGAAATAATTTGACCGAGCATTTCCCGATTTTCCCTGCTCCGTTGAGCGAGAGTCCCGAAACAAAATACTTCCCATCTATTTTTGGTCGAATCGGCGGCTAAATCTTGATTTAAAATAATATTATCCCAGGCAACATTTTCTTTTATTAGATAAGCAGGGTGACCTTTTTCATCCAGATTTACCTCTACGCTCCCGGTGGGCAAATCAGGATGGGTGGTGATGAAGGAAGAATTAATACCTCTTTTTTCTGCTTCTTTTAGGGCTTTTCTACCCAGGGTATCATTACCCACAGAAGAAATAAGTGTTGATTGAAGTCCCATTTTTGCCAGATGAGCAGCAAGGTTAAAGGGGGCGCCGCCAATATAAGGTTTACTATTTATAATATCCCAGAGAATTTCGCCGAACAACAAAGCTTTCACTTTTTGGCCCCTCCTTTCTTCATGTTTAACTTTAGGTTAATATTTCCCTTATATATATTTAATTCTACAAATTTTTTAAAAACCCTCTTTTTTTTGTAAAAAATAAATAAAAATTTTGTTTTTTTATTAAAACACTTTGTTACTAGTCGTTGTTCTTAAATACAATTTATGAAGTGCGAGTTTTTTCATTCGTTGCGAAACGCCCAAAGTAATCTCGTTTTGTATCTTAAATTTATTCTCTGTATTTTCTTTACTAAATACTAACTACCAGCGACAAACGACTATTCAGGCTTGATAAAAAGATAAAAAGGAATATAATTAAATAAAATTACCAATTAGGGGGGGGATAATCTTGAAAATTAAAGAAGTTATGATACAAGACCTAACTTCAGTATCTGCTGATACTCCGATAAAAGAGGCTGTTAAGATTATGAGCCAACAGCGTATGGTGGGGTTACCGGTAGTAGATAACGAACAGAATGTCATCGGAATAATCACGGAAAGTGACATTACTAAAGCAAGCTTGCCGGGTTATTATAAAGAATTACAAAATCCATCTTTTATTCCCGATTTCAACCAGTTTTCCCAACAAGCTAAAAAGATTGCCCATCTGCCGGTAAGAGATTTTATGACCACTACAGTCTATTCGGTGGAAGAGGATACTAGCCGAACCGAGGCAGCAAATTTATTATTTAGAAAACACCTAAGAATAGTCCCGGTAGTAAGAGAGGGAAAATTAGTGGGAATATTGAATCTTTCTTGTTTATGTAAAAATGCTATGGAAGAAGATTAGAACAGAACACTAACCTAGATTCCCCCAATAAAAGAAAGGAATAAAATTAATTAATGAACCAAATACTTATAGCTTTAATAATATTTATAACTACTCTTATATTTGTTAGCCTGGAAAAAATCAACCGCACAGTGATTGCTTTATGCGGAGCCCTTCTTTTTATATTATTAAAAATATTAACTCAACAAGAGGCTTTTTTAGCCATAGATTTCAATACTATCGGCCTACTGACCGGAATGATGATTATGGTCTCTATAATCAAAAGGACCGGCCTGTTCCAATATCTGGCGATTAAAATATCTAAACTCGCTCGTGGAAACATCTTTTACCTCTTATTTCTTCTTAGTATTATTACTGGCATCCTGTCCTCGATTCTGGATAATGTTACCACCATAATACTAATTGTCCCCATAACTTTAGCTATCTGTGAAAACTTAGAAATATCTCCTGCGCCTCTAGTGCTGTCTGAAATATTTGCTTCCAACATAGGCGGAACAGCAACCTTAATCGGTGACCCTCCTAATATAATAATCGGAAGTGCAGCCCATCTATCTTTTATGGATTTTATTATAAATCTCGCACCCTTCGCCCTGATTCTATTAATTCTTTTACCCTTCTTTGTCAGGCTATTTTATAAAAAGGAAATGTCGCAAAATGTAAAGGAAGCCTGGGGGAGAGTGGAAAAATTCGATGAAAAGAAAGCAATCGAAGACCCCATATTATTAAAAAAATCTTTAATGGTCTTTTTGTTAACTATATCAGTCTTTATCTTCCATCATAATCTGGGTTTAGAAGCAGCTACTGTGGCTTTAGCAGGAGCAACTATATTGCTTTTGGTCAGCAATATAGACCCGGCAGAAACTTTCTTGGAAGTAGAGTGGTCAACTCTCTTCTTTTTTATCGGACTTTTCATCGTGATAGCTGGAGTAGAGAAAGTAGGAATCATTCAATGGCTAAGCAATAAAATCATTACTCTAACCAAGGGAAATCTCACCCTGACTGCTCTGTCAGTTTTATGGGTTTCGGGAATCTCCTGTTCTTTTATTAATAATATCTCTTATACCATTTCTATGGTTCCGGTCATTCATAATATCGGAGCAGTTACTTCATTTAACCTCAACCCGGTCTGGTGGGCCTTATCCTTGGGGTCCTGCCTGGGAGGAAATGGAACCTTGATAGCAGCCGCAGCCAATTTAGTAGGAGTAAATATATTAAAAAGACAGGGCCGAATAATAACCTTCAAAGATTTTTTTAGAATCGGCCTTCCGATAATGTTAATATCTATTGTTTTATCTTCAGCCTATCTCTACTTAAGGTATTTATTATAGAGCAATAAAAAGGGGATAGGCTACTTTTTCATAAAATATTAAAGGAGCGTCTCCTTTGTTATTTATAAATCATATCAAATAATTGATCTGCTGTATCCTGGTCTAAATCCTTGAGAATTTTATATTCGTCCAGGGCAGCATTTTTATCCCCCTGAACCAGATAAATCATTCCCAGGCTATGGTGGGCAAAAGTATAATCCGGTTGAATGCGTATAACCTGTTTAAAGGCTTCAATAGCTTTTTCGTAATCTTTTAATTGGCTGTACGCCCATCCCAGGCCATAATGAAAATCTGCATCTTCCGGATTTTGTTTAACCGCCTCATTAAAAGCATCAACGGTTTCCTGATATTTTTCCAGCTCTCCATAGGCCCAGCCTAAATTATAATAAATATAACTGTAATCCGGATTAATTCGAATAACTTCCTTGTAAGCCTCTACAGTTTTCTCATAATTTCCTTTTTTATTATAAAGCCATCCTAAATAGAAAAAAGCATCGGCATGTTGGGGATTATTTTGGGTTGCTTTTACAAAGCTTTTGATGGCGGCGTCCTCGTAATTTTCCATTTTTCGGTAAAGCATGCCTATGGTGTAATAAACTTCATCAGCAGAATCTGGTAGGAAATTTGCAGCCTTTTCCAGGTTTTCAACAGCTTCAGAATAATTTTCAAGCGTTTGGTAATTCATTCCTAAATGATAAAATGCCTTACCGTAATCCGGTTTGAGTTGAACAGCTTTTTTAAAAAAATCAATTGATTTCTGGTATTCCCCGATTTCTTCATAGGTAATTCCCAAACCATAATGAATTTGAGCATCATTGGGAGCAAGTAGCAAAGCTTGCTCAAAAGCGGCAATAGACTCATTGTATCTTTCTAGTTCATTATATGCCAATCCCAAACCATAATGGGCGCTGGCAAAATCCGGCTTACTGCGAACAGCCTGTTTAAAAGCTTCCAATGCTTCTTTCTTTTTTTGAAGCTCCAGATAAGAAAGCCCTAATTCGTAATAAGCTGAACTATAATCGGGTTTCAAATTGATGGCATTCCGATAGTAGGTTACGGCTTTTTCGAATTGATTGGTAATTCTAAATATTTTTCCCATTTGGAAATAAGCTTCTGCGTGACCCGGGTCTAATTCGATAATCTGTTGGAAATAAGTAAGCGCCTCTTCGTATTGTTTTTTGTTTTCCAATAAATAAACGCCCTGAAAGTACAGTTCTTCTATTGATTTATCCTGACTAAAACTGATTGTGCTGACTGAAGTTATAAATATAATAACCAAGATCAAAAAAATAATGAGTATATTCGAATTCCTCATCCCTTACCTCCTGATTATCTTTCCTGATATATTCACGTAAGACAGATTACCAGTTACCGGTATATTTTAAATGGAACAATTCTTGCGGCATCTTATTTAACAATATACTTTAACTGTTTATATCTTATTTTAACATATTATGATTATTTCTATCATAAAATTTTCAGAATTTTCAGGGTCAGACTTCACAAGTTCGCAAAATATGATATTCCAAGGATTGTCTCCTGTGATTTTCTTCGTTCAAATTTAAATTATTTCCTTTAACGAGCTAACAACATCAATTTCCAGCTTTGCGAGCCTTTCATAACTATAATGTCCATTGGCAATCAGCAAACAATCGCTTCCCATATGTTTGGAAACTATGTAATCGTGGGCAGTGTCCCCTATTAGAAGCACTTCTTGTGGGTTTAAATTTAACTCGGCTATCCACTTTTTCCCTCTTTCGACTTTACTTTCAGCATAGTGGTTTTCCAGGCCCATTATTCTGCAGAAATATTTATCAATTCCGTAATACTTGATTTTTTCTGTAAGGACATCTTCTTTTGAAGCAGATAAAATTGATTGAGGTATTCCCATATCTCTTATCTTTTTTAACACTTCTTCTACTTCATTAAATAGCTTACACTCATTAAAACGCGTGTAATATTCGCTTATAAACTCAACGGTAAGCTCCTCAAATGATTCCTTAGAAAAATTAAATCCCAGTTTTGTATAATAATCTATTACCGGGAAATCAAAAATCTCCCTGTATTTTTTTGAATCTATCCCTGGCATGTTGCGTTTCTTTAACATCTTATTCATTATTTCCACTACTAACCATATGTCATTTATCAATGTTCCGTTCCAATCCCAGATAATATGCCTGTATTTGTTTACTCTTTCTATCATCTATAACCCCACTTAATAAATATTACTGTAATTATAACCATCAAGTCTTATATTGGCAAATCCTGCAGGTGAAATGCGAAGACCTAATCCATTGTTTACCCTTTAATACTAAAAAGCCTTAATCTTGAAAACATTGCCCGGTTCTCAGATTAAGGCTTTTTTTATTTTTAAGAAACTCAGAGAGCAGGCTTACAAGCAGAAATCTTAATGCTTGCTATTTTTATATCTGATTCTTCAATAATTTGCTTGATATCTTTACTTATTTCCGGTGTTGATTTAATTAATGACTCCAACTCATCCGCTTGGTAGGTTTTGCGCTCAGAAACTTTTACTTTTTCAAGTCCTGCTTTACGCAGCCCGGAAAGATATTCCTTTTCACTTATCACTCCTGAAATACAGGCACTGTATAAGTTTTTATTTTCTCTCAACCATTCCGGGATGTTCTCACCCACCATATCTGAAACTACCATTTGGCCTCCCGGTTTTAATACACGACTAATCTCAGAAAACACTTTCTCTTTCTCCGGAGAAAGATTAATAACACAGTTAGAAATTACCCAGTCAACCGAAGATGATTTTACAGGAAGATCCTCGATTAATCCTTTACGCACTTCAACATTCTTGACTCCTGCGGCCTTGATATTTTCCTCCGCCTTGCTAATCATCTCTTCGGTCATATCCACACCGATGACCTGCCCTGAGGGTCCAACTTTGCGGGCAGCAATCAAAAGATCAAGCCCGGCGCCCGGACCCAGATCAAGTACAACATCACCTTCCCTGACATCACTGTAGGCCAATGGATTTCCACAACCAAAAGATGTAATGGCAGAATCAGCAAGAAGATTATTAAGTTCCTTTTCGCTATAGCCGATATCCTTTGCTTTAGGGGCACAGCATGTTTCTCCGCAACTACCACAACAACAACTTAGCTTTTCCCGGGATATTGCTTCAGCATAAGTTTTTTTTACTTCCTCTCTAATCTTTTTTGCATCAATTTTCTTTTCTTTAGAATTCATAAAATATTCTCCTTCCTGAAAGATCGAAGATAAAAAATCGTATCGTACCGAACAATAGACTTCTCTGCCCTGTTTCCCTACAAGTATGATTCCTTTATTACAAGGAATCATTTTCCTTATAACAGTATAACATCTAAATGAACATCGCGTTGAATGCTCTATGCCGAAAGGCTGAGTTTCGCTTTATAAGCTTTATCGTGTTTAGTTTCTAAAAAGTGAAGTACCAGGAATAGGATGAAACTAACAAACAGAGGAACTGCGGCTAAACGATAAGCCCAAATTAAACTGTATTGGTCTGCAATCCATCCGTAGAGAGTAGGGGCAATTGTAGCAGAAATTCCCTCTACAAAAAGGCTTATCCCAAAAATTTTTCCCTGGCGACTTACTGGACAAATAAAGGTTAACCAGGTACTTTGAGAGGGAAAAAATATTCCTTCTATAATACCTAAGGTTCCAATAAGTAAGACAATAGATATGGGTTGGGTAATGATAGTGATGCCAAGGACTAAGAAAGTAGTGATAATGGTGGCTGACAATACCAAGATAAGCGGATTGCTTTTATCTATAATTCTACTGGAAATGAGGCTGCCTACTAACATCCCGATAAAAATTATACTGACAATCCAGGCAGAAACCTCGGGTTTTAAACCGAGATAATCAGTAGCGTAAAGAGGAAGAAAGGAAAGAATAGCCCAGAATCCCAGGCTTCGAATACCCATGCTAATAAAAAATAAATTAATATGTCCTGGCTTGATTTTCTTCTCTGCTTCTGTTTTAAGATTTTTTTTATCCTTTTTGGATTTTAGATATGCATAACCTAAAAAATAACCGGGCAAAGAGAGCAGCAAGCAGGTTATTTTCCATCCCCATATTTGAACCAAAAATCCAAACAATAGACTTGCAACGATTATTCCTGCTGTTCCCGCGGCAGAAAATAAACTTAAATAACGTCCTCTCTGGTGTTTCTTGGAATTTTCTCTAACTATAGCAGTTGCCAAGGGGTGAAAAGTTGAAACACCGATAGCTAATAAAAACAAAAAAGTAACAATGGTGTGGATATTATTCATCCAGATTAAACTTCCTAAAAAAATAGAAGAGCAGATAAATCCACTGGCTATAATCACTTTTTTCTCATATTTATCTCCAAAATATCCGAATACTAAGGAAAAGATAGACCTCAAAGCAACGTGAACAGTTAAGATTAGTCCTGATTGAACATAATTGATTCCGAACTCTTCTCTAAAAAGAGGTAAAAGAAAAGGTATAATGAAAAAATACATATCATTATAGGAATGACCTAATGCATTTAGTTTCAGTTTTGATTTTGCTTCTCTTCTATCTTTATCAGACATTTTCTTCTTTGACCTCGAATTAATATATCTAATAAATGTAGTCCTTTTATTTTAAAATTGCAAACAATTTTTATAAATATTTCACTTAATAAACTAATGATGGTTCTCTTCGGCCAGGCGCTATTTTTTTATTTTTATTACCCGCCCTTGATTGGCTTTCTGCAATTCTTGAGGGGAGATTCTAATGAGGGATTTTTCTGAGCCACCTCCGGAATATACCACTTCTTTTTCCATAACTTTCGGGTCGATTAAAAATGTAGCTAAATATCCGAAGGAAGGAACACCGCCACAGATAAAACCGGTTTTCTCCAGAATTTCCTGCGGATTAGCTGTCCGTGGACGTTCAATTCCCAGAGCTTTCCCAATTTTTTTAGTACTTGCCCGGTCTTCTCCTTTGACAATAGCCACAATTAGATTTCCTTCTTTATCAACCAGACAAATATTTTTCACAAAATCCTCTGCTGAGGCATTAATTGTTCTGGCCGCCTCCTCTACCGAATGGCAGGAAGTTTCAAAAGAAAGGTGTTCTGTTTTGATGCGGTAATCTTTAATATACTTCTTAATTTTTTCTTCGTAAGGGTTCATTAACACTTCTTCCCGGTTATTTTTTCAACTTTTACTTTAATAATAATTACTTTTTCCAGAGCATCCTCCGGGTAATGAAATGCAGATGGGGAATTGTGGTCATAATAATGGCGCATTATAATATCCAGGGCTTTTTTCTTTTCTGCAATATCTTTCAAAATAACTGCTTTTCCAAAGGCCAGGACACTCTTGTACTTCATTTCGGTATTGCATGCCTCCTGAGATTGAACCAGTTCTACATCAGCATCAAATTCTATACAAACCTTATTATTATTCCGAAGAATGTCCAGCTTACGTCCTTCCCCGGCTGAATGCAGATAAATATAATTATCCCGATAACCAAAATTCATGGGTATCACATAAGGTTCATCTTGCCAGCACATAGCGACCCGGCAAATAATTGCTTTTTCAATGATAGATACCATTACTTTTTTATCAACTATTTCTCTATCTTTTCTTCTCATAATATTTGTGCTCCCTTAATCTATAACTATTACTTTCCTACCAGGGGACAGTTCTCTGGTGCCTTTTTCTATAAACTATTAACTGCTCTTTCTATTCTCTTTAAACATTCCTCAAGAAAAGACCTGGGACAGGCAATATTAATCCTCATAAAGCCCTTCCCCTCGGTACCAAACCAATCTCCGTCATCAAGTGCTACTTTAGCTTTTTTAATCATAAAATTATTTAAATCTTTGGTACTTAATCCTAATTCCCGGCAATCCAGCCAGACCAAATAAGTCCCTTCCGGTTTTATAACTTTTATCTTTGGAATTCTTTCTTTAAAATATTTCATCAAGAATTTTAGATTTTCATTTAGATAAGACAATAATTGTTCAAGCCATTCCTCTCCATCTCTATAGGCAGCTTCCAAGGCTACCAGTCCAAAAACATTGTTTTCGTCAAGAGCTAAGCTATCTAAGATATTATTATAGATTTTGTAATATTTTTTATTAGGAATAATAATGGTAGAAGTCTGAAGTCCTGCTAAATTAAAAGTTTTGCTCGGTGCAGTGCAGGCAATTGAATGATGAGCAAATGCCGGTGAAATTGAAGCAAAAGGCGTATGTTTGTATCCTTTAAATAAAATATCGGCATGGATTTCATCAGAAACAACAATAACATTGTGTTCTAAACAAATTTCTCCCAGTATAATAAGCTCTTCTTTCTGCCACACCCTTCCCACCGGATTATGTGGACTGCATAATATCAATAACTTTACTCTGGGGTCATCAACTTTTTTTTCTAAATCTTGGTAATCCATAAAATATTTTTTATTACTAAGTTTTAAAGGATTATTCACTACGTGGCAGCCATTATTTTCTATTACTCGAAAAAAGGGATAATAGACCGGCGGTTGAACAATAACCTTATCACCGGGTTGAGTAAATGCTCTGATAATAAAACTTAGGGCAGGAAC
>DASRMF010000136.1:0-6298 GCA_035648055.1 Atribacterota bacterium | reverse complement strand
GCAATCATAAACCTTATTGCGCGAATTAACTCTTCATTGGTGAGCTTACGGTCTTTTTTAAGACCAGAAAACGGATTTCCAAATTCAGGCATGGCTACCTCCTTTTATTAAAATTTTATCCTTCCTTTAACCTTCTATTTTTTCCAAAGAAATTCTCTCCTGCTACCTTCATACAGGATACGATTTTTAATTTATTTAATGTTTTATATATATCTATACGCCATAAGGTTTTAAAAGTCCTTCTTTTTTATAAAAGAATTACAAGGTGCAAGAAAGTATCAACCCCTTAAAATGTTATTTCTACTCGATTTCCATCTGAATCAAGCACACAGCTTTCAAAATAGCCATCGCCTGTGGTTTGTGGTTCACTTACAATTGTATATTCATTAGAACGTAGCTTTTCAGTAATTTCAACCACATTTTCTTTACTACCAACTGCTATAGCAATGTGAGTAATCCCTTCATATTGCATCTTTGAATCATTTAAGTTGTTAGGTATTGATGGCATTTGCATTAATTCAAGACGAGCGCTGTTATCAAAAGATAGAAAGTATGACTCAAAATCATTTGACTCGTTATGATATTTTTCCCCTGCTATGCAGTTAAAATATTTAGTATAGAATTTTTTTAAACGCTCAAGATCTCCTGTCCAGATAGCAACATGTTCAATTCTCATAATTTGTCTCCTCGTATGATACATGGCAATACTTCACTTAACGTATAAGAACATGGGACCAAAAATAAATATTTAACCCCATGTCTTTATATAATAGAAAGAATTATCGAATTATTAACTATTGCAACGGTCTCAGGGGCAAACTTAAATGGTTATCAATTTCTCTCCATTTTGAATAATATCCGTCAAAGGCTGGCCCCAATACTTTACCTCGATTCCAAGTTTTTCCAAAACATCAACTGCACCTAATTGTTCAGCACATGCTTTACAGGCAGAAAATTCTACTCCCTCCTTGATTAAATCTTTAATTTTATCCTGTATCTCTTTGCTTTCGGTAATTAACTTTGTAGAACCTCCCCATACTATTATTATGACCTCATCCCACCATTTCCTCAATTTACTATTAAGAGCATACATGAAAACCATCTTTTCAGCAGTCACCGGATCTTGATTGCTCCATAAAATATAAAGTCTTTTCCCATTATTCATTATATTACCTCCTTATAAAAATAAAATTTGAAATAATAGGGACCTATTTTCTATTCAAGAAAATATAGTTTATCTGTCTGTTAGTCGCTCGGTCAAATATTTAGGTTACGGGTTGCAATCAAAAGGAAATTCTGAGACTTTGGTTTTATTTTACAAATAATCTTCTTTCGTTTGAAATTCGGCAGAAAAGAAGGTAAAAAATTAAACCTTGATTCAACATTATTTTTAGTGCATCTTCATAGAGCATTTTCATCCCCTATTAATAAAATTTTCTTCTCTCTTAAAATATCTAAAATAAAAGAATTGCCTTCTTTTTTCTTCTTATTAAAATCTTCTTTCTCGTAAAATAGAATAATTTATTTCTCTTTGTAATTTTCTCTCTAATTTACCTATTTCTTCAATCAATTTATCCTCATCAATATTACCTATAATTAATAGATCTATATCGCTACCCTCTCTCTCTCTTCTCTTTTAGCGAAAGAACCATAAATAAAAGCCTGACTTATACCATTAAATTTTTCTAAGATATTTTGAAGCATTTTGGGGGCACCGGAGGTTTTAAAGATAATACTCTTTAATTCTTCAAAAAGAGGATAAGATTTATTTAAATAATAGTAAACGAGGTTTCCTTTGTTTTCACTAAGAAAAAGTCCTGTACTTTCAAGTTTAATCAACTCACGGCGAATATTTCCTACTGAAAAGTTAAGTATTCTCTCTAACTCTCTTAGATAGTGTTTTTTATCTGGATTGGTAAAATAGAGTGCTAAGAGTTCTTCTCTTAATTTAGATTTTGTAATACTGAATAAATCCATTATTGTAGTTCTTTCTGAATACAATTGTAGTATTTTATGTTTATCATATTGAATCGCCACCAACAGTTAAAAGAATTAGTCTTTTCCAATTTTTCTACATCTTAATATTAATACGACAAAAGTTTTAAAAAATCCTTCTTTTTTTAAAAAAAGTTGCGAGATGTATTAGGTGTAAGTCAATCTGGCTTTATGATAGATAATTTACCATTCCTTTTTTGTTTTGTGATCTTTATAAAAATCGATTAACCTGCTGCAATCCTCCAGACAGTGCATGATTAGTGTTAGGGTCATTTTTTGACCGTTTCTCTGGTAGTCAATGAAAATCCGATAATCTGCAGGAGATAAAAGTGCCAAAAAAGGATGTTTTCTGGGAGGAAGTTCGATCTTTTCCATATCGGACCAGAGAATGAGAAAATTTAACTGGTTCTCTTCGCGTTCCGGCTGCTCAGCTCTCATAAAAGAAAAGAGCAAGTTTCTCCGGGGAAAAGTCTGAAAATAAAAAGCGCTCTCGGTATAAAATATAATTCCTAGAATCGGTCCGGAAAAGTTCTGATAGACACCGGTGAACTGGGCCATACTCCTCCCTTTAATTTTCTCTCCAATATCCTCTTCTTTTTTCTTCCAGAACTGTTCCACGTCTTTTTTGGGTACTCTTTTCAAAATAGCCTCCTTCAGAAAGAAGTTACGTTAAACGTTGAGATCTGACCTCTCTTCTTCACCCCAAAGTAAGACAAGGGGATGGTTCTTTATCGCACTTCGAAAATATATATTTACCTTATCGAATCGCCACCAACGGTTAAAAGAATTAGTCTTTTTCAATTTTACTACACCCTAATATTAATACGACAAAAGGTTTTAAAAAATCCTTCTTTTTTTAAAAAATAGTTGCGAAATACAAGGTGCGTAATAAAATGGGGGTAGGTTTCAACTGGCTGACTCCATTCTATTACACGATTGTCTTACTAATATGAATTAATTTATAATTTTGGTTAAAAATCTAATTCCCTGAAGAATTGTTTGACATCATCGAAAGTTTTTGATGCATAGATCTTATGCTTTATTTTTTTTACATAAGGTTTGCCAGAAGCAAGATATTTTGTGAAAGCTTTTATCCTGAGAAGCCTTAATTCAGGCGGGTAATATTCTTCCACAAGAGCCATTATCCTTTCAGCGATCTCCTTTTTATCTTCGGGGCTAGGCATTTCATCCTGCATTTCGGCGAATATGAACGGATTACTTATTGCTCCCCTACCGATCATTATTCCGTCCACTATATTTAATCTTTCCAATGCTTCGTCCCGGTTTAAGATATTTCCGTTCCCGATGATCTTTAAACCTGACCGCTCTTTAATTCTCTCTGCATATTCCCACCTTGCTTCCGAATTGTATCTGTCCGTTTTCAGCCTGAAATGAACAGTAACCGCATCAACCCCCTCATTTTCAAGTACTTTCAGTATCTCGAATACATTCTCCTCTTCATATCCAAGCCTTATCTTTACTGTGAAAGGGATGTTGATCACTTTCCTGAGCTTTCTGCAGATCTCTCCAATTTTTTTCGGATCTTTAAGTAAAGCCGCACCTGCCCTCTTTTTTATCATCTTCCGTACCGGACACCCCATATTTATATCTATCCCGGAAAAATCAGTTTCGTCTTCAATATATTTTACCGCATCTATGAATGACTCCGGTTCACTTCCGAAAAGCTGGATAAACTGCGGAGTGTTAAAATCGAATGACCTGATCATTGAGAGGGTTCTGCCCTGCTTCCTTCTGAGCCCTTCCGCAGAGATCAGTTCAGTTACCATAAGCCCTACTCCACCGATTTCATCAACGACCCTTCTGAAGACAATATCAGTGAGGGATGCCATGGGGGCTAGTATAGTCCGGTGTTTTAAGTGCAGATTTCCAATCTTAAGATATTCCATCACAATTTATTAAATGAAATTATGGGGTTAGATTTTGTAATATTATTTTTCATCTTCTCCCTCGCTTTTTTTAATCACTCTGCTCACTGTAGCATAATAGCGGTTAAATTAATAATTCTTTTTCAATTTTTCTGCACCTTAATACTAATACGACAAAAGGTTTATAAAATCCTTCTTTTTAAAAGAAAAGGTTTCTGATTTTTGGGTGGAAAGGGAAAGCTTTAACCCCATGTCTTCCATAGAGTTAATAAAATTTTAATTTTCATTTTATAAAAACTTAATTTTTGCTTTATAGAGATTTTAGATTATAATATTAAAATAAGTGAAAATAAAAGATCATATCTTTAAATTTATTTTTAGCAGGAGGCAAGCTATGAAGAAAAAATTGGTCATTCTCGCATATTTGTTATTTAGTATTTTAGCGATAGGTAGCAGTCAGATTGATGCTCAGGAAAGTATCAATCTGGATCTTCCTCAAGCTGCAGAAATGGCATTAGCCAATAATTTTGAATTCCAGAAAGCCGGTTATCAGTTGAAAAATGCAGAAATCGATGCCAAAAGGAATGAAGCTGAAAACCTGTTAAGCCAATCTAATTTGTTAGAAAGACAAAATGAATTATTACTCATCCAGGAAAAAGAGCAATACCAACAGAAAAAAGAAGATCTGATCATTCAAGTCGTTGATGAATATCTCCAATTGAAATTAGCTCAAAAAGACTTGCAAGTCAAAGAAAAAACGTCAGTAATAGAAAAAAATACCCTGGAAAATATAAAAGTTCAGGCCAAAGCCGGATATAAAGTTGAACTGGATGTCCTGGAACAGAGCAATATATATTATGATGCATTATTTTCCTTTGAAAGCTCAAAATTAGACTATCAAAAATTGCTGGGAAATTTTCAAATGACCTTAGGGGTAAATTCAAAAAGTCAGTTTGAGTTGGCAGAAATAAATGCCCCCGATTTTAAAGAAATCAAATTAGATGAAGCATTGCAAAAAGGAAGACAAAACAGTGTAGCACTACAAATGAACAATCTGGAAATCGATTTAGCAAGCCTGGAATTAGAGAAAAGTAAAGTTTCGGATACTCCCGAGATAGATTTAAATAAATTGGAAAATAATTTAGCAGTAACCAAGCTTGACTATCAAATTGCTCAACAAAACCTGGATTATCAGATAGAATCTCAATGGCAAAATTATGTGCAAACGAAAAATGACATTACCTCAAGTCAAAATAGCCTGGATCAAATATACCAACATAAACTAATCATCAGCAATCAAGTCAAAGCAGGATTGGCAAGTGAAGACGAAGAGCTATCTGCTATGGTAGGTGTTCTTGAAGCAGAATATCGGTTAGCTTCCTCAGTTCGTAATTATTACAATGCCCTACTTAATTTACAATCCATCATGGGAAATTTGAATAAGGAGGATATACAATAATGAAATTTAATAAAGCCACATTTTTTGCAGCTATTATAACAAGTATTTTACTCATTCCCAGCGTCTTACAGGCCAAAGAGATAGACTTGAAAGAAGCTATTGATTGGGGAATACAGCATAACTACGATATAGAGGTAATCAAAAATAATATCGACGCATTAGAACGAGATTTAGCAATCCTTGATACAGATAAAGCTTTCCAAGTTAGTTTAGGTGCTACCCCAATATGGGATTTTGGAAAGGGACTAGGCAATACCAATCTGATTACACTTACAGCTGAAAAAACCATTGCAGATGATTTCAATATTTCCGCTGAGACCTCCTGGAATAAAGATGATTTTGCAGATATGTCTTTAGGGAAAATCGTAAGTAGTGCCAATGCAAATATTCAAATCGAAAAACAAATTTACCCTAATTCTTACACTCAAAATGAACAACAAATCTTTCAAACTAAAAATAATTTAAAAAAGAAAGCCGAAGAATTATCCTGGAAGGAAGCAGAAAAGCAGATTGATTTTATTGAAGGCTATCTGGCTCTTGTCCGCTCAACAAAAGAAGTGAATATTTCCGATAAAAACCTTCAATTAGCCACTGAAAGTTTAGAAAGAGTACAGCAACAGATTCGCTTAGGCGAAGGGGGCTACCAGCAGGAAACTGAGGCAAAAATAGCATTAATGGAAGCCGAGAATCAATTATTTAATCTAAAACAAAATCTGATTCAACAACAGAATGAATGGTACCTTGAATTGGATCTACCGAAAGATATTCAGGTTCAATTTAAGGAAGAACCTGCTTATTTACAAACTTTAAGGTCAAACATGGAGCAACTAACTTTTGAGAGTGAAAAACAGGATATTTTATTCAATAAAGCCTTTGAAAATAACTATCAGACGAAGAATGCTTATATAGATAAAGAAGTTCTTTTAAAAGAAGCAGAATGGACGGAAAATGAAGGTAA
>DASRMF010000135.1:0-12825 GCA_035648055.1 Atribacterota bacterium | reverse complement strand
GGCTTTCCTTTTTTATCCCAACTATCTTACCAATAATAATTCCCTTGGGGAAAATGCTTCCTAATCCGGAAGTAATCACTACATCATTTATTTTTACATCAGCATCATTGGAAAGATATTCTATATAGCAATAATTGCTTTCGCTTCCCTTCACTACCCCTATATCTCTTGATCTCTGAGTCATGCCTCCCACAGCACTTCTTTGATCTAATATTAATAATATTTTTGCTGTTCGGGAATCGACACTAACTACCCTGCCAACCAATCCACGGTGAGTTGCCACCGCCATATTTTTCTCTACTCCATCAATTATTCCTTTATCAATAATTATACTATTAAACCAGTTTCCTGGTTCCCGGCTGATTACCAAAGAGGGGATCATTTCATAAGAAAAAGATTCTTTAAGCTCTAACAGCTTTTTCAACCTATCATAGGCTATCAGTTTTTCTTTCAATGTAGAATTTTCCTGATAGGCAATTTCAATTTTTTCTTTTAGCTCTTTATTCTCTTCTTTCACTCTCTTAAATTCGGCTATGGCTTTTAAGTAGTTTTTTGTATTGGTAGCAACCAAAGTTATCCCGCGATTAATTGGGGAAAAAAGTCTTAATCCGGTACTCTCTAACCAATTAAAGTACATTTTGCCATGGTAGTCTATAGTCATTATAAAAATAGTTATAATAATTAATATAATAAAAATTACTAAAGTATTATTTTTAGAAAAAAATTTTTTCAAATTCTCAATTCCCTATTCAGATTCTTTTTGCTGTTTTAGTTAGCACTCTTTGGTAAAAATTAAAATCCTCCAAGACCTTTCCTATCCCCTTAATTACACAGTATACCGGTTTTGGAGATACAAAAACTGGAATACCTATCTCTTCTTGTAAAAGTTCTGGCAAACCTGCTAAAAGTGCACCTCCACCAGTCATAATCACTCCCTTATCCACAATATCCGAGATCAATTCGGGAGGTGTTTTTTCTAAAGCCACCCTTACTATATTAGCAATTATTCTTAGAGGTTCAGAAAGGGCCTCCCTTAATTCATCTTTAGAAATTTTAATTATTTTGGGAAGACCCGCAACTTTGTCTCTCCCCCTAATTTCATAATCACCATTTTCTCCATCTGTCTTATTTGTGGATAAAGCAAGCTTAATTTCTTCAGCCGTTAATTCACCAATATATAAATTATGTACTTGTTTAACGTATTTACTAATGGTTTCATTGATATAATCCCCGGCAACTTGACTTAATTCGCTTACCACTATCCCTCCTAAAGACATTATAGCTACCTCGGAAGTTCCTCCTCCTATATCTATTACCAAATTTCCCATGGGTTCAAAGATAGAAAGCCCTACGCCAATAGCTGCTGCTATAGGCTCATCTATTAAAAACACCCGTCCTGCTCCACATTTATAAGCAACTTCCGACACTGCTCTTTTTTCTACCTCTGTAACTCCGGAAGGAACACAAATTACAATCGACGGCCTGTTGAATCGATTAGGATTATGAACTTTTTTAATAAAATATTTTAACATTTCGGCAGTAACTTCAAAATCAGCTATTACACCTTCTTTTAAGGGTCTGACGGTAAATATTCCTCGAGGAGTTCTCCCCAGCATCTTTTTCGCTTCCTGCCCAACTGCTAATAGCCTATTCCCTCCATCTTTAAAAGCAACAACTGACGGTTCATATAAGACAATTCCCTTCCCTTTGATGTGTACAAGGGTGGTAGAAGTACCTAAATCAATTCCTATGTTTTTGGAAAATGATCCAAAAAGAAAATCTAACCACATTTTCTACTTCTCCTTTTTCATAAACATGTTTTAAAATCTTGAAATACGTTTAACTTTATTAGTTCACAAACAAAAATTATATGTTATAATTCTTATTAGTATATTCTGCGGTCTATTCGGTCCAATACCATTTTTTTCATTTCATAATAAGTATTTTAAGGAATTATAAAAATGATTAAATTAATTTTTAGCTTAGTTATTTTAATTATAACTTATTTTTTAATATTTACCAACCGTAGAATTAGAACAACCTCTGCTTTTTTTGGGGCAATTTTAACCATCGTTTTAGGATTAATAACCTTTAATAAAGCTATTGCTTATATAGACTTTAATAAATTGGGAATCATCGTTGGAATGATGATCTTTACTATAATAGCAAAAGAGAGTGGCATATTCCAATATTTAGCTCTAAAAGTTACTAAATATAGCAAGGGAAATCCTTTAATCCTTTTAATTTCTCTATCTTTATTAGCCGGCCTTCTTTCCTCTATATTAGATGAAATTACCACCTTACTTTTTTTAGCAAATATTACTTTAGCTATCACTCATATCTTAGAAATATCTCCCTTACCTTTTCTAATTTCTGAAATTATATTTGCCAATATTGGTGGATTAGCCACCTACGTCGGCACCCCGGCTAATATAATGATAGGTTCTGCTGCAAAACTTAATTTCTACGATTTTATTTATCACACAACTCCTATCTCTATAATACTTATTTTATTTAATGTTTTTTATTTTGTATTTCTTTTTAAAAATACTTTCAAAAAAAGTGATATACAAAATGATATTATCCTTCACCTTGATAAAATTGATGAAAGAAAGGCCATCACTAATCTTCCTTTATTTAAAAATTCCTTATTAATCCTGGGTATCACCATAATAGCATCATTTTTCTCACATCTGATTAATTTAGACCTGGCTATTGTCTATTTAACGGGAGCAATGATATTGCTCTTTGTTAGCCACGATAAACCTGACGAAATTTATGCTCAAATTGACTGGAAGATAATTTTCTTTCTAATCGGATTAAATGTCTTAGCCGGTACTTTAGAAGAAAATGGTCTTATTGAAATTGTATCTTCCAAATTTCTAAATTTTGCTAAAGGGGACATAAATCTTTTAAGTTTCACTATATTAGGGGTATCGACTTTCACATCTTCCTTTTTTGATAATATTCCCATTATAGCCATAGCAATTCCCATAATTGAAAATATTTCTCATCATCTTGGATCTTCTATAACTGTATTATGGTGGGCACTTGCCTTAGGAGCAAATATCGGAGCTAATGGTACTCTAATAGGTGCAGCTTCCAACTTAATAGTTGCCGACATTGCCGAAAAAAATAATCAACCTATCCCCTTCTGGTATTTTGTTAAAATATCTTTCCCCCTGGTTGTGCTTAACCTTATTATCGCTTCCATTTATTTCTATTTGAGGTATCTTAACTAATTGACCAATTAACCGATTCACCAATTCTCCAATTAAGATAGAGATTAAGATTGAAATTAATTGACCAATTTGCCGATTAACCAATTGAACAATTAAATTCGAACTACCTTTTCACCACAAAATTTACATTTTCCATCTTTATCCAGACCCAAATTAATAATATTATAACCTGTTCGCTTGATTAAAGTTTTTTTGCAATTTCCACAATAAGTGGTGTTGGCTTCCTCATCCCAAATATTCCCTACATATACATATTTTAATTTTTTTTGGGCAATATCCCGAGCTTTATATAAGGTGGAAATGGGAGTTGCCTCAATGTCCATCTTATAACAGGGGAAATAGCGAGAAAAATGCAAAGGTATGTCTTCGCTTAGAGAAGAAATCCAATCCACCATTTCTCTAATTTCCTCTTCGCTATCATTTAAACCGGGGATAATCAGATTGGTCAACTCTATATGGCAATATTCTTTGGAAAGCTCAATAGTATTAAGCACTGGAGAGAGACTTCCTTTGGAATATTTTTGATAAAAGGCGTCTCGGAAAGATTTAAGGTCAATATTCATGGCATCAATAAAAGGCAGGAGTTTAATAAGAGGTTCTCGGTTGATAAATCCGTTAGTAACTAAGATATTTTTTAAGTTATTTTTTTTAGCTAACTTAGCTGTATCCAAAACATATTCGTACCAGATTAAAGGTTCAGAATAAGTATAACATATTGCCGGAGAATTATTCTTAAGGGCTAATTCTATCGCTTTTTCGGGAGATAATTCTTCCACTTGGACATCTTTTATGTTTGCTTGAGAAATAGTCCAATTCTGGCAAAAGGAACAGGCAAAATTACAGCCTATTGTACCCAGCGATAAAACCATTGTCCCGGGATAGAAATGATAAAGTGGTTTTTTTTCAATAGGGTCCATTCCGTAGGAAGAAACTTTGGAATAGATTAAAGAATAAAGCTGGTTATCTATATTTTTCCGGGCTCGGCAAAAACCAACTTGTCCTTTTTTTATCAGGCATTCTTGAGGGCAAAGTAAACATTTTATAATCCCTTTCTCTTTATCGAATAATTCATAAAATAGGGCTTCCTTCATTTTAAAAATCACCTCTCCTCAATTAATTTTAACTGAATAACTAATATCCTATCCGCTATACGCTAACTAAATACTATTTACTAACGACTATTTTAAAAATATCTTTTTACTTCAAAGCGATATAGTTTTACTTTTTCATCGGGATAAATTCCTGCTTTACGCTTGGCAATGTCAATTTGATACTCCACTGTATCTACACCTTCTAAATCGGGTAATAATAAACCCTTTTTATAACCACTACTAACGATTACCCCATATTTCTTGGGGTCAAGCTGAGAAATATCCTTAACTTCTTCCGGAGCAGACAGAACATCTACTGAAATTGACAAGTCTTCTAATTCAGAAACATTTACAGGAGAAAAACGAGGGTCATCAACGGCAGCACTAATAGCATTTTTTATAATTTCTTGGGCTATATTTTCCTGAGTAGGCATAAAAGTTCCTATACACCCCCTCAAATCACCAAATTTTTTAAGAGAAACAAATACACCTGCCTTTTGATTAATCATTTCTTCGGGGAGGTTCGGCGGAGGACTAATTATCTTCCTCTGTTTTATATAATTTTCAATCGTTTCTCGCGCTAATTTAACATAAGCACTTTCCTTGTTCTCTTTCATAATTTATTACCACCTTTAATAAAAAATTTACCAATATATCAATTCACCAATTCTCCAATTTACCAATTAAGATAGAGATTAAGATTAATTCACCAATTAAATTAGTTAGCCAGTTAAAATACAGGTTACAAGTTGCGAGTTACTGGGTAACTGGGTAACTGATGTAATTGGTGAATCGGTGAATTTATTAACATATCCTGGGTAACTGCTCTCCGGTTAACATATCGACTACTCTTTTTCCACCAATAATAGTATTAAGGTAAACTTTTCCCTCCGATTTTCTTACTACTCTGCCGATAATTTTTGATTCTTTTCCATATTTACTCTGTCTCATCTTTTTAAATACTTCCGGTACAATTTCGGAAGGAACAAATGCCACTAATTTTCCTTCATTAGCGAGATATAAAGGGTCATAACCTAATATTTCGCAAGCTGCCCTTACCTCTTCCTGAATAGGGATATCGCTTTCGTTTATTTCTATATCTACCTTTGAAGATAAGGCTATTTCGTTTAAGGTGGTGGACAAGCCCCCTCGCGTAGGATCTCTTAGGACATGGATATCTTTGCAAACTTCTAACATATCTGACACCAAAGACGAAAGAGGAGCGGTATCACTTTTTATATCTGTTTCGAATTTTAAGCCTTCTCTCTCCGATAAAACCGCAATCCCATGACTGCCAATGGGACCATTTATCATCACCACATCCCCGACTTTAGCATTACTTCCGGAAATGTTTACTTCTTTTTTCACTATTCCTATACCCGAGGTATTGATAAATATTTTATCTGCAGCCCCTCTGTTCACTACTTTAGTATCCCCGGTCACAATATCTACCTTAGCGATAGCCGAAGCCGCCCTCATACTTAAAATAATTTTTTCTAATAAGCTCAAAGAGAATCCTTCTTCAATAATAAAGGAGCAACTTAGATATAGAGGAGTTGCCCCACACATAGCCAAATCATTAACTGTGCCATAAACTGCCAATTCTCCAATGTTCCCTCCTTTAAAAAATAAAGGATCTACCGTATAAGAATCAGTGGTATATGCCAATTTTAACCCTTCGATATCTAATATTGCACCATCATCAAGTCTTTTCAAATAAGGATTATTAAAATTAGGTAAAACTAATTTTTTTATTAGATTGAAAGATAATTTCCCTCCGCTTCCATGACTTAGCAATATCTTATCTTCTTTCATTATTTTTCCCTTTCATATTTATAATACGCGGCGCAAGTGCCTTCGGTTGAAACCATACATGCTCCTTGAGGATTTTCGGGAGTGCAAACCACTCTGAAAAGAGGACATTCAGGCGGGGTTATCACTCCTCTTAATACTTCTCCGCAACGGCACCCTCTTGGTTCTTTTGTTTCTTCTATTTCTACTTCGAATTTTCTAGCATTAAATTGCCCATATTTATCTTTTATTTCTAAACCGCTAAGAGAGATATTGCCTATCCCCCTCCAATCGGAATCAACTACCTCAAATACCTCATTAATTTTATTCAGGGCAATCTTGTTCCCTTCAGGTTTAACTGCTCGTTCATATTGTATTTCTACCTCTGCCCTGCCATCTTCAATCTGTTTAACCAGCATATAGATGGTCTGCAGGATATCCAAAGGCTCAAATCCGCAGATAACACAGGGTATTTTATATTGAGTAGTAATAAAGTTGTAAGGTTGACTCCCGATAATTGCACTTACATGCCCGGGGCAGATAAAACCATCAATGTTTACTTCTTTACCTTCTAATAAGGCTTTCATTGCGGGGGGCATAATCTTTGCTACGCTCAAAACGGAAAAATTGCTAATCTTTTCTTTTTGAGCTTTTAAGACAGCACTGGCTATGGTAGGAGAAGTTGTCTCGAATCCCACCCCCATAAATACAACTTCTTTAGAAGAATTATCCTGAGCGATCTTTAAAGCATCTAAAGTAGAATAAACAATCCTGATATCTGCTCCATCGGTCTTTTCTTTTTCTAAAGAAGAGGTAGAGCCCGGAACCCTAATCATATCTCCAAAAGTAGTTATAATAAAACCCTCTTCCCTGGATAGGGCAATTATTTCATCGATATAGGAAATAGGGGTAACACATACCGGGCAACCTGGTCCGGAGATAAGATTAATATTTGAGGGTAATATTTTCCTGATTCCATTTCTAAATATAGCTACAGTATGAGTTCCGCAAACCTCCATTAAATTAATCTTCTTTTTGGAAATACTTTTAATTTGCCGGAGAATTTTCTGGGCTATTTCTTTATTTCTATACTCATCAACATATTTCAATCTAACTTCCCCTCCCAGGCTCTAAATATTTCCAAAGCTTTTTCTTGGTCAATAACTTCAATGGCAAAACCAGCATGTAAGAGCACGTAATCGCCCACTACAACTCGAGGGATTAGATCTAAACTCGCATTCTTAACAATTCCTCCGATTTCTATTTCCGCTGTATGGTCATCAAATATTTTTTTAACTTTCCCTGGTATTGCCAAACACATTCTTTTTTCCTCCTATAAATGTGAGCTATAAATTAATTGACCGATTGGCCAATTACCCAATTATCCGATTCTCCAATTTACCAATTAAATTAGTCGTTAGTGAATAGTCGTTAGTGAAAATACTTTGTAAAAACTTTTTATTAATTTAAACAATAGTTATGTGGTTTTTGTTTTTATTTAGCATTCACTAAATACTATTCACTAAATACTGATTCTTCACTTCCTGCTACTACTGCCTGTCCAAGGGATATGCCCCCATCATTAGGGGGAACTTTTCTCTGGATATATACTTTAAACCCTTTATCTTCTAATAAGAATACAACTTTTTCGGTTAAATATTTATTTTGAAATACCCCTCCACTTAAAGCAATTTCATTAATTCCGGTATTTTTTCTTATTTTACCACATAAATCTACCGTAAACTCAGCTACAGTATTGTGAAATTTGGCAGCCATTACCTTTTTATCTAATCCTTTTTTAAGGTCTGCAATTATATCTATAAAAATTTCTTGAGGGTCAATAATAAATTTCTCTTCTTCTTTGTATATATTAAATTTATATCTTTCTGTTATCTCAGATACGCAAAACGATTCTAATTCCATTGCTGCCTGACCTTCATAACTTATCTCATCTCTTATCCCAATTAATGAAGATCCTGCATCAAAAAGACGTCCGCAACTGGAAGTAAGAGGAGAGTTTATATTTTTGTCGATCATCTTTTCGATAATAGATAATTTATCATAATCCATTCTGCGGTTAAAATCTATATCGAGTGTTTTTGCCTTTGGGCCATAGATAGAATATAAATAACTATAAGCCATCCTCCAGGGTTCTATAATAGCCTTATCTCCCCCGGGTAAGGGATAATATTTTAAATGACCTACTCGAGAATATTTTTTAAGATCACACAGAAAAAATTCTCCTCCCCATATATTACCATCATCTCCATAACCGGTTCCATCATAAGCCACCCCAATCACTTTTTCCTTAACATTGTTTTCAGCCATACAACTTACTATATGGGCATGATGATGCTGAACTTTTACCACTTTTAATCCCTCTTTAACTTTTATTTCCTCTGCGTATTGGGTAGAGAGGTAATCAGGATGAAGGTCGCAGGCAATAATTTCAGGCTTTACTCTAAACATTTTTTTGAAACTTTTTATAGACTCTTTAAAAAATTCCAAAGTTTCTACACTCTTTAAATCCCCCAAATATTGACTGAGAAAAATGTAATTCTCTTTAGAAAAACTAATGGTATTTTTTAATTCCCCACCTAAAGCCAATACTTCCTTTAGCTTGAAATCAAGAATTATAGGATGAGGCACAAATCCTCTTGATCTTCGAAAAAACACATTATCGCTATTTATAATCTTTAATACAGAATCATCACAGCGGTTAAATATATCTCTGTCGTAGAGAAGAAAAAAATCAACTATTCGATCTAACTTCTCTAAGGCTTCAAGATTATCACCAATTATTGGCTGATCAGTAATATTGCCACTGGTCATTATTAAAGCAGTAAAATTGTCTTTTAATAATAGATAGTGAAGGGGGGTATAAGGTAACATTACCCCCAAATAATTATTGCGCGGGGCTACCAATGGAGAAATTAAGCTATCTTCCTTTTTCTGTAAAAGGACAATTGGCCTAGCCCGATTCACCAACCATTCTTTTTCTTTCTCCCCGAGTTTGCAATATTGCATAATTTTTTCTAAATTAAAAGACATTATAGCAAAGGGTTTAGCCTTTCTATTTTTTAACCACCGTAATCTTGCAACAGCTTTATTATTGGTGGCATCACAAGCTAAATGAAAACCTCCCAACCCCTTAATCGCACCTATTTTCCCCTCTTTTAAGAGTTTAACCGCCCCTTCTATAGGGTCATCAATACCTTCTATTTTTCTTTTATTTTGGTAAAGAGATACCTGTGGACCACAATCGGCACAGGCATTAGGTTGAGCGTGATATCTTCTATTTTCTATGTTGTCATACTCGCCCTGACACTGTGAGCACATTTTAAAAATACTCATAGTAGTCTTCTCGCGATCATAGGGAATGTCTTTTATAATGGTAAAACGGGGACCACAGTTAGTACAATTAATAAAAGGATAACGGAAACGTCGATTATGAGGGTCGAATAATTCTTGCAGACAGTCTTCGCATATACTTATATCCGGTGAGACTAAAACAAAACTATTCCCTTCTTTAACTATACTTTTCTTAATGGAGAATTCTTTATAGCCTATTAAGGGAAGTTGATTTACTTCTATCTTTTCAATCCTGGCCAAAGGAGGGAGTTTCTTTTTTATATCACTAACAAAACTATTTATCTCTTCTGTCTTTCCCTCAACTTCTATTTCCACACCCTGATTTGAATTAACTACCCAACCTGATAGATTGTAATTTTGTACTAATTTATGAATAAAGGGTCGGAAGCCGACCCCCTGGACAATGCCTTTGATAATGATGTTTTTTCTAATCTTCATCTCTTTTTTTTCTTACCTGTTCTCTTAGCCAATCGAACCAGTTATCTAAACCTTCTCCGGTCTGACAAGAAATTTCAAATATCTTTAAATTGGGGTTAATGTTTAATGCATCTTTTTTTACTTTATCCATATTAAAATTTGTATAAGCTAATAAATCAATTTTATTTATTAAAACCACACTTGCTTTGCGAAACATCACCGGATATTTTATAGGCTTGTCGTCCCCTTCGGGTATACTCACCATCACTATCCTATCATCTTCCCCCAAATCAAATCCTGCCGGGCAAACTAAATTGCCTACATTTTCAATGACAAAAAGGTCAATTTCTTTAAAATTATAGTTACCTAATACACCATCTATCATATTAGCATCAAGATGGCAAGCTCCGTCAGTATTTATTTGAGTTACCGGAATATTATATTTCCCTATCCTATCAGCGTCATTAGTAGTTTGAAGATCTCCCTCTATAACTGCAATCTTTAATTCATTCTTCAGTGAATCTATGGTCCTTTCTAAAAGACTGGTCTTTCCAGACCCGGGAGAACTCATTAGATTAATAGTATAAACTTTGTTTTTATTAAATATGTCTCTGTTTTTTTGGGCTATATTATCATTAACTTTTAAAATATTGGTAAATACTTTTACTCGAGTCATTTTTCTCCTCCGTATAAATATAATATAATGTTGTTCTTCAATTTACAAAATTGCCAATTCATCTTGCAAAACTAAATTAGTCGTTAGTATCTAGTGAATATAGAACAAAGGCAAAATAAACTGCGCAACTATTAAATCAGATAGCTAAAAAGTTTTTCAAAGGATTTTAGCTAACGACTAACGACTATTCACTATTTCTAAAATACTTTTCTGCTAAAAGCACTGCTGCAAAATCATCATAATAACCAGGGGGCACTCTTAAGGATAAAGGAATAAGTTTAGAAATACCTTGAGGCGGATGTGCTTCAAAGTATTTTTTTCTCGCTTCTAAAGTGCTGAATTCCTCCTCGATTAAAATTATCTTTAATTGAGGAAATTGGTTTTTCAATTTCTCTTCTATACTTTTGTAATTAGTGCCGTTTCCTAAAATAATTTTATCTACCTTGTAGATATTTAAACTATTTTCGATAGCCTTCGTTATTTCCTCTGTGGAAATAACTTCTCTTTGTAAAACACTTAAACTATAATCCACCACTGCATAGCCACACTTTTTGGTTCCCGGATCAATAGCAATAATTATCTCTTCTTCTGGCATAATCTGTTTAACCATTCCTTGTATCAATTAACTAAACTTCTATCCGTTGGGGATGAGTATAAATATTCATCCTTTCCCCTCGAACAAATCCTACCAGAGTTATACCCACTTTTTCGGCTAGCTTTATAGCAAGGTCTGTCGGAGCTGCCCTGGAAATAACTATTGAAAGCTTCCCGATAATAATCTTTTTTAAAATTCCTGAAGTTATACGGCAAGAGGTTAATATTATTTTATCTTCAGTGGTAATGTTATTTACAAGGGCTTCCCCTAATATTTTATCGATAGTATTATAACGGCTGATATCTTCGGTAAACAATATTATAGAACCCTGCTTATCAGCCAAAGCACAACTATGCACCCCTCCGGTCAATTTAAAAAAATTAGCTCTTTCCTGCATTTCAGAAATAAGAGAATAAACCAAATTGCTGCTAATTTTTAAATAAGTATCGGTAGATAGGGGGATCTCTTTCTGTTCTTCTAATTGCTGGTAACTTCCTATCCATAAATTACTATTAATGATATCTTCTGACGATAAAGAAACGCCTTTAATTTTTATATCCATTAAGCTTTGTTTTTCATTTATATCTAAAGATATAATATCCTCTTTCTTTTGTAAAATACCTGAAGTATAAAGAAAACCCAATCCTAAATATTTATATTTTTCGGGACTGCAATTTAAGGTTACTAACTTTTTTTTATTTAGCAAGATAGTAAAAATAGTTTCTCTTGCTACTAAATCTGAAATTTCCTCTCTCTTGTTTCCTTCAATTCGAGTTAAATTTACCTCTGTTCCTTTTTCCTCAACAAACAATTATTCTGTCTCCTTCTTTTTTATCAACTCTTCTGCTTTCCTAAAATCATGTTTAAAGTTCACGTTAAAAAATGAATAAAACTTGGGATCATATTTTTTTATCTCTTCATCCTCAATAAATTTAACCTTTAAATGGGGGAAAATCGCTCTAACAGAAAAAATATGCTCCGCTAAATTTCTTTCAATTGTCTCCAAGCATCTTTTACTATAAATGGCACATAATGGTTCTATATAGCCATCACTATAATGGGGAATAACTATATCATTAGAATTAATAATTTTTGTCATATACTTAAGTAATTTTACCTCTAAAAAAGGCATATCGCAACCCACTACTAAATTATATTGGGATGAAGATGCCTTTAAGCCAGAATATATCCCCACCAAAGGACCCTTCTGAGAGAAGAAGTCTGGTACTACCTGTTTATAAGAGAGGTATTTTTCCGGAGGACCAACTATAATGATATTATCCCCTACTACACACTTGAGCTTTGATATAACTATATCGATAAGATACTTCCCATTTAATCTGAGCATTGACTTATTTTTATCGGGACCCATTCTACTACTCTTCCCCCCTGCTAATATAATTGCAGTTAAGGAAGGTAATTTTTTATCTTTTATTTTCATAGTGTTATATAATACCATTTTGTTACTAAAAAATATAGCACTAGCAAAAGAAAGTATCGGGTATATAGTATCGAGTATCGCAAAAAATACAGTAACAAGTAATAAGTAATAAGATTAAATTTCTGAAATTATAAAAACAGGGTACTTATCACATGTTACACATTACTTCACTTATTGATTAGTTAGCTGGTTATTTAGTT
>DASRMF010000134.1:0-5466 GCA_035648055.1 Atribacterota bacterium | reverse complement strand
TATTGATATGTCGCTAAAATCAGGGGAGGAAATTCCCATTGAAGAGAGGAACCCTAAAGAAGTTACTCATATATTGGGTAAGCAGATAGCCCCTGCAGGAGTAAAAGTATTTAATCCGGCTTTTGACCTTACTCCTAACGGTTATGTGGAGGCTATTATTACCGAAAAAGGGATCATCCGAAAACCTTTTGAAAAAAATATCAAATCAGTCGTAAGAAAATAGTCGTTAGTATTTAGTATATAGTGCAGAATAGTGTAGAGCGTATAGTTTTACATTTTGAATTTTTCATTTTATTGCTAAATACTAATTACTAAATAACTAAATACTTATTTTATAGAGGAGGAGAAAATTGGATTCAGAAAAGCTTATTATTTCCGGAGGAAACAGATTACAGGGCACGGTAAAAATTGACGGAGCAAAAAATTCAGCTTTATCTATTATGGCGGCAACCTTGTTAACTAAAGATGTTTGTATTTTAAGGAATGTCCCCCGTCTTACCGATGTTGAAACTATGTCGGATGTTATAAGGAAATTAGGAATAAATGTGGAGTGGAAAGAAAACAACAGCCTTTATATCGATTCTGATAATTTTAATAATTATGAGGCACCTTATGAATTGGTTAAAATGATGAGAGGTTCTATTTTAGTGATGGGGCCGCTTTTGGCTCGTTTAAAAAGAGCAAAGATATCTTTACCTGGGGGTTGTGCTATTGGTGCTCGTCCGGTTGATTATCATTTAAAAGGATTTGAGGCTTTAGGCGCTCAAGTTGAAGTGGAAAAAGGTTATATTGAAGCGAAAGTTGATACATTAAAAGGAGCTGAAATATACTTGGATTTCCCCAGTTTGGGAGCAACTGAAAATATAATGATGGCTGCCTGTTTAGCAGAAGGATTAACTAAAATTGAAAATGCAGCCAAAGACCCTGAAGTAGTGGAATTAGGGCATTTCTTAAATAAGATGGGGGCTAAAGTTAAAGGATTGGGAACTGATTTAATTGAAATTGAAGGAGTAAAAAAATTACATGGAGTTGATTATACTATAATTCCTGACCGCATTGAAGCAGGTACCTATATGATAGCAGCTGCTATCACAGGTGGAGATGTTTTAATAGAAAAAGTTGATCCGTTATTATTAAAACCATTAATAGTGAAGTTGGAAGAAGTAGGTGTGCGGATTGAGCTAGAAAAGAATTTGATTAAAGTAACCGGGCCAGACAGAGTTAAAGCAGTGGATATTAAAACTTTACCTTTTCCTGGGTTTCCTACTGATATGCAGCCCCAATTTATGGCTTTATCCTGTGTAGCAAAAGGTACCAGTGTTATTATCGAGACTGTATTTGAGAAAAGATTCACTCACATCGGTGATTTGATAAGGATGGGAGCAGATATTAAAGTAGAAGGGCACAGTGCTATCATTAAAGGAGTAAAAAAGTTAAGTGCTGCCCCGGTAATGGCTTCAGATTTAAGAGGCGGAGCAGCTTTGGTATTAGCAGGTTTAGTAGCAGAAGGAACCACCGAGTTAAGCAGAATATATCATTTAGATAGAGGATATGTGAACTTAGAGGAAAAACTAACTTCCTTAGGAGCGGATATTAAGAGAGTGAAAGAGTAAATAGAGGAGGAGAAAATAAACATGCTAGGAATGGACAGAAGTCTGGGCATAGATTTGGGTACCGTAAGTGTATTAATCTATCAGAAGGGGAAAGGAATTGTCCTTCAGGAACCTTCGGTAGTCTCTATTTTAAGAGATAGCGGAAAAGTTTTAGCTGTAGGAGAAGAAGCCAAACAAATGTTAGGGAAGACACCGGGGAACATAATTGCTATTCAGCCTATGAAGAGCGGAGTTATCGCCGATTATGAGATAACAGAAAAGATGTTAAGCTATTTTATCAGAAAAGTTTGTGGCAATAGTAAAGTGTTCCGCCCTCAAGTCGTAATTTGCGTACCTTCAGGAGGAACAGAAGTAGAAAAAAGAGCAGCGTTAGAAGCAGCTATGCAGGCTGGTGCAAGGAAAGCTTACTTAATCGAAGAACCGATGGCTGCAGCTATTGGGGCAGGCTTAGATATTAGTGAGCCTTATGGCAATATGATTGTTGACGTAGGGGGAGGAACCGCAGATATCGCGGTCATATCTTTAGGTGGAATCGTGGTAAGTGAATCATTGAGAGTAGCAGGTAATAATTTTGATGAAGATATTATCAAATATATTAAAGATAAATACAGATTAATGATTGGCGAAAAGACTGCTGAAACTTTAAAGATTGAAATCGGTACTGCAATGGAATTAGAAGAAGAATTACATACCGAAATAAGAGGGAGAGATTTAGTATCCGGGTTGCCTAAAAGTATTTCGGTCGGTTCCAATGAAGTGTTAAAAGCCATTTTTCCTTCATTGAAGATAATAATAGAGGGAGTTAAAGCGGTTATGGAGAAAATTCCTCCTGAATTGGCTTCTGATATTGCAGATAAAGGAATTATTACTACCGGTGGAGGGGCATTATTAAGAAATTTCAATAATTTGTTAACTGAAGTAACCGGAATACCAGTTTATTTAGCCGAAAATCCAATTTCATGTGTGGCTTTAGGTGCGGGGAAAGTTTTAGACAATATCAATGTGCTTAGGAGTGGATTGGTAAGTTCATACAAGTAAATTTACCGATTCACCAATTTACCGATTGACCAATTAAGTAGGGGTCGAATTTATTCGACCCGAAACGGGTTCGATGAATCGAACCCCTACACTTAGATAGACATGCGAGATGCCTGTCCTACGGTTTTATTAGATTATTGCGGATGTATAGTAATACACCAATGCGTCTTTTTCAAACTTGCAACTTGCAACTTGCAACCCGAAACCTATTAACTGGTAAACCGGCTAACCATACTCGCGAGATTCGAGATACAATTTTAATAAAGAAGGTAAAAAATGAAGATAAAATTAAATAGAAATATTAATATAACAATTATTTTTATTTTATTAATTTTATTAAGTGCGGGGATAAATTTAGCCTTTAGCCAGAATATTTTTATGCCAGTTTCAGAGATAAAGCCGGGGATGAAAGGGATAGGAAAAACCGTTTTTCACGGAACGCAGATAGAGACCTTTCAAGTGGATATCATTGATATAGTTAAAGGCGAAGACGATATTAATCATTTTATTTTAGCCAATTTAAACGGAGATAAGATTGAAGAAGGTGGCGGCATTTCAGCAGGGATGAGTGGCAGCCCGGTCTATATAGATGATAGACTTATTGGAGCTGTATCTTATGCCTGGGAAATGAGCGAACATAATCTCTGTCTTGTAACCCCTATTCAGGAGATGTTAGAAATATTTAATCTCCCCTATAATAACAGTCATATTACATCGCAAGAATATAAGATCAATAATTCTTTATATTTTACAGGGGAAAAAGCAAACAAGATAAAAGTGAAAAATTCTGTGAAAAATAATAATTTTCCAGAATTAGTCGGACGAGAGGAAATTACCTTTTACCCCGTAGCCTCACCTGTTATCATAAGTGGAATAAAAGGCAGAACTTTAGAGAGTTTAAGCTTTTCTCTAAAAAAATTTAATCTTATACCTATTCAAGGAGTCGGATTTAATGAAAATAGTGATATAAACTTTCAAGAGGTGGGAGAAAGACCTTCCAATAAAATAGAAGCTGGTTCTGCCATAGGAATACAATTGACTCGGGGAGATGTTAATATTACTTCTATCGGAACAGTAACTTATCGAGAAGGAAATAAGATTTTGGCTTTAGGGCACCCTTTTTTAAAGAAGGGTAAATCTTCATTCCTCCTTTCTGAAATGTATATTTATCATAGTTTTCCCAATAAAGTTATGCCCTTTAAATTAGGTTCTCCTTTAAATTTAGTGGGGAAAGTCGTTCAGGATAGAGAAGCAGGTATATTGGCTATATTGAATTCTTACCCCCCAGTAATTCCGCTTAAAATACAAGTAACAGATATTAATTCAGGATTATCCTACCAGATGGGAGTCCAGATGATAAATGATTACGATCTGTTAGAACCCCTGGTTTCAAATATAACCGTGCAGGCTATAGATAATGCTCTGGACAGGATTGGAGCAGGAACTGCTCAGATAGATATAGAGATAAAAGGGAAGAAAGAGGGGCAAGAACTTTTCCGAAAGAATATGTATTACAGTTCAGATGATATAGCCATTCAGGCTATCACTGAGATACCCGAGATTATAGATTTAATCGTAAATAATTATTTTGAAATAGTTGATTTGACGGCGATAAATATCGATATTGAAATAGATACTAAAAAGAAAATATGCAGGGTGGAGGAAGTTGTATTAGAAAATTCCTCAATTAAGCCAGGAGATTATCTTGAAGCGAAAATTAAGATTAGACCTTTTCGCGGAGATTTAATTGAAAAGACACTTACTATTCACATCCCTTCAGATACACCTCCAGGGGAAGCTTTATTAATGGTAAACGGAGGAGGAGAGTTAAATAATTACCAAGAAGAATTTGTTAATAGTGACAAACAGGATTGTAAAAGTTTAGGAGAGATTTTTAAGAATATTTCTGATCGGCCAATGGGCAATCAAATTATCGGAGAGGTAATTATATATTCTAATGAATTGCCCTACGAAAAAAATATTAATAATAATGACCTAAGGAAAAAAGAAGAAGAGGAATCACTAATTTCTAAGATTGAAACAGATATGGTTATGGAGGGATACCTGGAAATTCCTTTTACAATTGAAAATACGGATGGAAAAAGATGAAAATAGTAGCTCTAATAGCGGCGGCCGGTAAAGGGAAAAGGATGAATACTAGAATAAGTAAGCCCTTCATTCTTATTTCTGGCAAGCCAATTTTAGCTTACACTCTCGAGAAATTTGAAAAATGTAAATTAATTGATAAAATATATCTCGTGGTTAGCCCTGAGGAAAAAGAGATATGTCATAAAAATATAATATTAAAATATAATTTTTCTAAAGTTCAAGAATTAGTTGATGGTGGAGAAACTAGACAGGATTCAATATATAATGGCCTTAAGGCGCTGGATAAAGATGCAGATATAGTAGTGATTCACGATGGTGCCCGCCCCTTAGTTGAAGAAAGTATCATTCAGGATTCAATTGAAAAAGCACAGGAATACGGAGCGGCGATTACCGTTATTCCCATTAAAGATACAGTAAAAAAAAGTGAAAATAATTTTTTTATAAGCAAAACTCTTAACCGAGAAGAGATATGGAGAGCTCAAACCCCTCAAACTTTTAAATATGATATAATTTTATCTGCCTATAATCAGGCTTATAAAGATAAATATTTAGCCACAGACGATGCCGCGATTGTGGAAAGATACGGGTATAAAGTAAAATTAATAATAGGTTCAGAGGAAAATATTAAAATAACTACCCCCTTTGATTTAATTGTAGCGGATATTTTTTTAAAGAAAGGGTTTGGATTTAAGTTTAAATTATGAAT
>DASRMF010000133.1:0-2696 GCA_035648055.1 Atribacterota bacterium | reverse complement strand
AGGATCCCTTTATAGTTTTGAGATATAAGGAGCAATTATAAGGAAATCAAAGATAATTACACCTTTATATAGATACATCAAAGCGGACGCTTTAATATTGACTTATACATGGAAATATGATAATATGTTCATATAACAACTTGGTTTTACTTGGCTCAAATCCCATAAAAAAGGAGGTGATAAAAATGGCCGTAGTAATAACCGTCCCCCGTGATGCAAGCCTGCAATTTAGACTGGTAGTAGGCACCAATCCGATAAGCGGAGCACCTATCATAAACAGCAAGTCCTTTGCTAATATTAAATCAGCTGCATTAGACCAAGATGTCTATGATACAGCTACCGGTTTAGTGGGTCTGCAGAAGTATACCGTAGATGAAATCAGACTTGATAGAGAATCCCTACTTACTGAATAATCGCTAATAATTGTAAACCATAAACAAAGAAGGAGGTGAAAAATAATGGCAACCGAATTAGGAGAGGTAACCAGTTATAAGAGACTCTATATGCAATTTAGAGATAGTGCTGCAAATATTGTCAACCTTACTTTGAATAACCCTAAGAACGTAGATGACCTTGATTATGTGGACTTTGCAGCACAGAATGTCTCTATTGAAGGAGTTATGGATACTATAATTGCTAAGAATATCTTCCATAATAATGGTAATGACTTAGTAACCAAAGTCAATGCTCGGATACTTGATTATAAGTCTACTGATGTTATGGATATAGGAGCTTAATATATTATAATATTCTTCCTCGGAAGGGACCGCGGACCTTCCTGGGGGGAGAGAAAGGAGTAAAATATGTTAGAAGTATTTATCACGAAATATCTATTAGATTTCGTGCTTGTTTTTCTGGTTGGTCTGGCCTCTAAATTTATGATCAATAAGTTTGGCCAGGACAGGGCAGACAAGATAAAAGAGGCTATTCTGGCAGCTATGCTTTGGGCCGAAGAAGAACTGGGAATAGGAAATGGCGAGGAAAAGTGGAAAATAGCCTGGGTAAAATTGATTGAAATATTAAGGAAACAAAAAGTTGAATTAAAAGAGGGTGAAATTTCCTATGTAAAGGATCTGATGAAAGCTACTGTCCCGGAGGTGAACGAAATTATTTATAAGGCTATGCCTGATGTAGTAAGGAATGGCCGGACTTTAAAAATTAGTCGTTAGTGAATAGTGAATAGTCGTTAGCCAGAAAAATGAGAAAGTAAAAATAAAAAATAAATTAATCAATTAACCTTTCGTTTAGGAATTGGTCAATTGGTGAATAGGAGAATTGGTTAATCGATCATGATTAAAATTAATGATATAGAATTAACTGAATATTTTTCTTTATATGAGTTTGAGTGTCCCTGCTGTAAGCGGGTTATGTTGTCTCCGGACCTTTTTGCCAGGTTAAATCATTTAAGGATGGTTATTAATAGGCCGGTATATATCAATTCCGGTTACCGCTGTAAAGAAGAAAATCAAAAAGTAGGGGGAGTTCCCGGTTCTTACCATCTCCAGGGTATGGCAGTAGACATTCATGTAAAGGATTTCTTGCTTTTTGATCTTCTCCTTTTTGCTCAGGAAATAGGCTTTAACGGTATTGGATTTTATGAAAAGAAAAATTTCTTACACCTCGATATTAGGCCTGGCCAAAAACGGGTTTGGAAAGGAAGTAAATTAATTGGATATTGAATACATGCTAAAATTAATAGCAAATAACGGGTTCCCCCTGGTACTTTCTTTATACCTGGTATACAAATTGGAGTTTTTTATTAATGAAATAATCAAGAATCAAAAGATATTTTCCCATAGTATTACTGCTGAAATCAAAGAAATCAAGCAGGCAATCAACGAATTACGGGTTGATTTTGCAAAAAATCAATGAAACCATTGATATATAAGGGTTTTAGCGTTTTTGAAAAAAGCTTCGTATTTGGCGTATATGGGGCGTATTTAAAAAATAGGATGAATCATACCAGCCACTTTAATATAAGCGCTAAAAACAGGCTTAAATTGAAGTTTTTTTTCGTGGCTCCTGAAATTCCCCGCTTTTATCCTTCTTTTCTCTTATATGCTCCTTATCTCGCTTGTTTACTTCGTATTTATCCACATTTATAAAGCATTATGGGTATAACCTGTGAAGAAGTAAAATATTTTGATAGATAAAGAGTTTCGAAAAGGCAAAATAATTTGACATTGACATATCATAGTTATATTATGTGCAGTAGTAAGTAATAATTATTAATTATTAACGGGGGTATAACTATGAGCAACCAGTTGATTGCCTCTGAAGAAACTCTTTCTACTGAAATAATAAAGCATTGGGACCAGGAAAAAGCCCGGAGCATTTTCAAATTTTTAGATATTAGTGAGGGAACCAGAAAAGATTATCAATACCGGATAGGCCATTTCCTTAATTTTATCGAGGGTGAGGGTTTGAATCAGGACAGTTTCCTGGAATACAAGAAGCATTTAAAACTCCGGACCGATTACACAGTCGCAACAAAAAACAAGTATTTGATTACCGCTAAAATCTTTCTAAAAGAATTGAACCGGAGAAGATTATTGCCGGTTGATATTACCCAAAATATAAAATCATTTAGCCAGTCTAAAAAACACAAAAAAGAAGGCCTAAACGAACAGGAAATCGAAAAATTAACTTTTGCCTTAAGGGAACTTCCCAACAGCCTTCACAATACCCGGATAAAA
>DASRMF010000132.1:0-4539 GCA_035648055.1 Atribacterota bacterium | reverse complement strand
TCAATTACAAGAGCCACCCCAGACCTCTCTATCTTAAAACTATCACCTTTATAAAAAAACAAGGCTCCGTTAATCTGATTTAATATAGAATCTCTCGATAAAGGTATTAAACTATCTTCAAAAACCGGCTTGCCCACAATCCCGGCACACCTTACCGGCCTGCCCACCTCATCGTGTTCTTCGATTATTCTAAAACTATTAATCCTGCATTTCTTCAACAACTGTGCGGTGTAACACCCTATCGGGCCAGCTCCGACAATAACTATTTCCATCTTTATTTTTAACCCTTCCACCAAAAAGTTTCCTAAAGGTGCCTGGCACCTTTGGTTTACTTTTCTTATATTTTCAAAATAACATCTGTAAAAGACAGTAAATCTTTCATGTCTTTCTCTATAATTGCCTAGATTATTTTCAAATTTAGCCTTTGATAATTATGTATGGCAATATTCCTAAATCCGATCATCGCTTTAAGCCGCTCGCACATCTCAGGGGTAATAATCCTATTATCTTGTAAAATCTCAAATGTATCTCTGCTCGTTTGAGGAATCCCCAAACCCCTTTCAGCAATAACATGCATCCCCAAATCAATTACTGCTTCGCATGCCCTCTGAATATTTAAAGTAATAGAATCCTGCTTGGTATAATTTTCCAGATTTTGAGGATTGCAATCATACTCTTCCTTTACCCTTCTAATACATCTTTTTATTATTTCTATTTTATTTAAAATTACATCATCGATCATATTCGAGCACCCCTTGATTTAATTTTATCTATTATTTCTTGTCTTTCCTCATTTAAGATTGCGTAATCTTTCATGGTCCTCATTTGAAAATACATCTTCTTTAAATTATTAGAATTATAGATTAATTTTCCTGTTTTTATAATTTGAATTTTGAAAACAGTGGAAGCCTTATTCAAATCTATAAGATCTACTTCCTTTTTTAAAATATCCGCTAATTTTTGAGATAGAATAAATAATTCGTACTCGTCTACTCTTCCATCGGTCAGAATGGCAACATCTATATCGCTCTCTCCTCTGTCTCTATTTTTTACCGTAGAGCCAAAAATATAAATTAGATAAGGGCTAAATGCCTGCGCCAAAATATTTTTTATAATATTAATCTTTTCATTACCAATCATTAAATCCACCGGCCTCAATATGGAAATTGAATTCTTCTTACACAATTTTATTATATCACGCCTTATTTTATCCACATACTTTATTAGGATCCCGGCACTAAAGTTTACATATTGACAACTTTGGTGCCAGGCACCTTTGTTTCCCTTTTTTATTTTACCAGTTCGCGGGCAATTTTTGCACCTACTCGGGCATTATCCTTTACCAGCCCAATGTTAGCTTTCAGACTTTTACCACCGGTTAATTCTTTTATCTTATTCAATAAATAAGGAGTTAGCTTTTTCCCTTTGATTCCTTCTCCATCATCTCCCACTGCACTCAACAGAGTAACCGGAACATTAAGTAAAGCCAGATTATGGGCAATATTCCTTCCCACTCCTCCAGAACCGACATTTATCTTTCCCGGGTTAGATGTATGCCTCTCCAGCACCTCCCCAACAGTTTCTGCCTCTCAAATCAATATTAGCTCCACCTATTACTACTACCTCGCCAAATCTTCCCCGACTATCACTTAATCTCGGAGAACTTAAAACTTCTTCTTTCATCCTGGTTATTACCATTTTAAAAACCTACTCCAAAGCCGATAATATTTTTCTCATTATATCACAAACACCCCTCTTTACCCCAAACTTCCTAAAAAGTTGCTCAAAGGTGCCTGGCACCTTTGGTTAACTTTTATAATAAAAAAGACAGGCAAAACACCTGTCCTACTGAGGGCAGACACAAGGTCTGCCCCTACTTACAACTTACAACTTCTTTGTCTTTTCTTCACTCGATACTCGATACTATTTCCCTCCACGCTCTATGCTAACTAACGACTAATTTTATTTCCTTCTTTATTTTTTCCTTACTAAATACTATATACTAAATACGATCTTTAAGCATCCCCCTATTCGGCTGATAACTGGGTAGCATCTCCTGCAGCTTCCGTACCACTCCCTCGTTATCCATCGCCTTCGCCAGCATCCTCAACTCCTCAATATCCTTCTTCAGCTTTTCTCCCTCAACTTCCTCAACCTTGGCAATAAAAATCTTTTCGTGCCCGCTATCTCCCAGCACCCCGCTCCTCTCTTCCTCAGTCATTATCTCCTCAAACATCTTCTCTCCCGGTCTTAATCCTACAATCTTTATCTCTATATCCTCGCCAAGTTCAAGCCCGGACAAACGAATCAGCTCCTCTGCCATATCCAGCACCTTTATCGGCTCTCCCATATCCAGCGCAAATACTTCTCCGCCTTTCCCCAGCGCCCCGGCCTGAATCACCAACTGACTTGCCTCAGGCAAAGTCATAAAATATCTCTTTACTTCTCTATCGGTCACCGTAACCGGTCCGCCCTCGGCAATCTGCTGCTTAAACATAGGAACAACACTGCCATTACTCTCCAATACATTTCCAAAGCGAACCGCTACAAATTTAGTTTTATTTTTATTTGCCAAATCCTTTACCACCATCTCGGCCACTCTCTTACTTGCCCCCATCACACTGGTAGGATTAATGGCTTTATCAGTAGAAATCATTACCACCCTTTCCGCCCCATACTTCTCTGCCAACTCCGCCACATTCTTAGTCCCAATAATATTATTCATCACTGCTTCATCGGGATAAAATTCCATCATCGGGACATGTTTATGAGCTGCCGCATGAAAAACCACTTCCGGCCTATACTTCTTAAATATCTTATCCATCTTATCTCTATCTCTAATATCAGACACCACCGGCACAATCTCCATCTCCACTCCCGACCATTTCCTTTCAAGTTCAAGATCTATATGGAAAAGGCCGTTCTCACTGTGGTCCAATAAAATCAGACTCCTCGGCCTAAATCTACAAATCTGCCGTGCCAGCTCTCCGCCAATCGAACCTCCACCTCCGGTCACCATCACACTCTTGCCCTCCAAATATCCGGAAATCTCCTCCAAATTTAAATCTACCGCTTCCCTTCCCAATAAATCTTCAATCCTGATACTCCTGATCCGGGAAACACTAACCTTACCATCTACCAGCTCATACAATCCGGGCAAAGTCTTTATTCTTACTTCCTTATTTTTTATATTATTAAAGATTCTCTTAATCTCTTTACCGCTTGCCGTGGGGATGGCAATAATAATTGTGCTGACTCGCTTACCTTCCAAAATATCATTTATTCCTTCAATATTTCCCAATACCTTTCTATTATGAATTCTCTTTCCGACCTTCTCCTTATCGTCATCCACAAAACCCACTAACTTGCCTAAATCAGGCCTCCTGATTATTTCCCGGGAAATAATCTCTCCTGCATCTCCTGCCCCTACAATTAAGATTCGTTCCTGCCCTTTATTAAAAGCACCCTTCCTCTCATAATATAACCTCCAGACCAATCGGCTTCCTCCCACCAGGGCCAGACTGAAAAACCAGGTCAGAGCCACAACTGTGCGCGGAAAAGCAATACCCTTCAGCCAATTTAAACACAAAACCGTACTAAATATTCCCCCGGTAACAACTTCTGCTATCAGAAAAAGGTCACTGATACTTAAATATCTCCAAATCCTCTTATATAATCTAAAAATTACAGCAAATAAAAGAAAGAATCCGGTTAAATAGACAACTAATCCCCTATAAACATAGAAATAAGTTCCCCAGCCTTCCCCAAATCTTAATATCAGAGAAAGAATCAAAGAAACATTTATAAAAACTATATCCAAAACAACCCAGGAAAACCTTCTAAAAAATCTCTTCATGTATTCCCTTCCTCACTTAAAGATAATTGCAAATATTTACTTTCTATTTTATATTCTACAAAACTATTCAAAAATCCTCTTTTTTTCTAAAAATAAATTACAATATCCCTTCTGTCATTCCCATGAAACCTGTCCTCGACCTGATCGGGGAACAGGAATCCATCCTTCTGTCATCACCTCTCCCCTCGGAGGGAGAGGGCCTGCCCTGTGTAGTAGAGGAAATTACTACACAGGGTAAAGGTGAGGGGGAATTCATGGGAAAAGGGGGACAAACAACTTTTTTGTTATATAAAAGTAACCTGTCCCTATTTTATGACGAAATTAACAAATGCCTCGTCGCTAAGTTTATCCCATTCTCTAAATTCCTTGTTTAGTCCTACATCCTCTTTTCTTTGCTTAATAATAGAATTTTTAAAAATACTAATAATTTTAAGGAGATTAGATATCTGCTCCTCTGGCAAATCCTTAACTTCCTCTAAAATTTTTTTCTGATAAACCAATGTCTTCATTTCTTTTGCCCCCCCCTCATACTGGTTGAATTTTATCCCGCTATTTCCGCTCCAACAGAAGATTTATTAGCTTTTCTTTTCTACTTTAACACTTATATTATATCACAAATCTAAAATATAAATAACAAATAAAAATCAGAATGCCCTTGTGAGCCCGTTTATCGTAGGACAGGC
>DASRMF010000131.1:0-3537 GCA_035648055.1 Atribacterota bacterium | reverse complement strand
TGGTGTTTTCTAATTTTTTTAAAAAAAATCAAATTATTTTCAAAAAAAAAGAGGGTTTTTTAAAAAAATGTAGTATACTATATTTAGTGGAGTAAAATGGAGTGAAGTGGAGGATATAATATAAAGGAGATTTTATGTTTTTAGGACAGTATGAGCACACTATCGATGAAAAGGGAAGATTGATTGTACCGGCAAAATACCGTGAATCTTTAGGTGAGAAATTTATTATTACTTTCGGTCTTGATACTTGTCTTTTTGTTTATCCTCTGGAAGAATGGAAAACTCTATCTGAGAAAATGAAGCTGCTCCCTTTGGGACAGAGAGATGCCCGGGCATTTAAGAGAATACTATTTTCGCGAGCTATCGATTGTACCATGGATAATCAAGGCAGAGTCATTATTATGAAATATTTGAGAGATTACGCTCAGATTAGTAAAGAAATTATGGTTATTGGGGTTTTAGATAGGATAGAGGTCTGGAGCAAAGATGTATGGCAAAAATACTTCGGAGAAGTTGAAAATTCATACGAAGATATTGCCGAAAGAATATATGAACAAGAAGGGTAATCTATGACAAATTCCTTTCACATTCCTGTGTTAACAAAAGAGATCCTAAGTTATTTAGACTTAAAGAAAGGAGGTGTTTATATCGATTGCACTTTAGGGGGTGGGGGACACTCCAAAGCTATTTTGGAAAAAATTTATCCCCAAGGTTTACTGATCGGTATCGACCAGGATATAGAGGCAATTGAAACAGCGAAAGAAGAACTAAAAAGTTATACCGATAATATAAAATTAGTTAAAGGTAATTTCAAAAATTTAGAGGGAATTCTAACAGATTTAAAGATTAAAACAGTTTCGGGGATAATCTTTGATTTAGGAGTGTCCTTTCACCAGCTAAAAGAGAAAGAGCGAGGATTTAGTTTTAAAGAAGACAGCCATTTAGATATGCGGATGGATCTAACTCAAGAATTTAACGCTGATACTTTGATAAATAGTTATTCCGAAAAAGATTTAGCTGAAATATTTGAAAAATATGGAGAAGAACGGTTTTCTAAGAGAATTGCCCGCCTAATTATAACGGAGCGAAAAAAGAAAGCCATTACTACCACCAAGCAGTTATCTGATTTAGTAATAAGGTCTCTTCCCAGGACTAAAAAGAGGCATACCTGGAGGATTCATCCGGCAACCAGGATATTTCAGGCTATCAGGATTGAAGTAAACCAGGAGCTTAAGGCCTTAGAAAAGGGGTTGAATCAGGCAATTAGAGTTTTAGAGAATAAGGGAAGGATGTGTGTTATTTCTTATCATTCACTGGAGGATAGAATAGTTAAACATCTATTCAAAGAAGTAGAGAGAGTGGGGAAAGATCAAGGGGATTACGGATTGAAAATTATAACTAAAAAACCAATTAGACCTTCTTCGGAGGAAATAAGGGAAAATCCTAAGGCAAGAAGTGCTAAATTGAGAGTGGCAGAGAAAATAATAAGAGTAAAGGGGCGATAAAATATGAGAGGGAACAGTACAATATCTGTTGTTAATTACGAAAATAAGAATGCCTTAATTGTTTTGGGGTCATTTTTATTATTAGTAATTTTTGTTACTTCTGTAGTAATTTTTTATATTTCTAATAATATTATATTAACCGAACTAGGATATAAATTAATAAAGTTAGAAAATGTAAAAATAGCATTAGAGGAAGAGAATAAAAGGCTTGAACTTAGTGCAGAGACTCTTTCTGCTTTAGATAGAATTGAAGAAATTGCTTCTAATCATTTAGGAATGACTAGGCCAAAGGAAGTAAGGTTTATTGCTTTAAACCCCGTTGCCAAGATTAATCCCGGAAACGATATCGGGGCAATTAGCACCAATTACGAAAAGGAAAATAATTTTTGGGCTAGTTTTGACCTAAGCAAGATAAATGACTTGATTTTAGGGGTAGTAAAATAACATCTTGTAGCGATATAGATTAAAGAGGGCGGAAATAGTTGTTGCTTTCAAAAGAGAAAAAAGAACGTATTATTTTTTTACTTATAGTATTTATAATTCTTTATTTTTCATTGATTTATAGGTTATATAACATTCAGGTTATCCAAAGTGATAAATATAAAGAAATTGCCCAACAAGAACACCTCACTTCCTTTTCTATTGAAGGAGAAAGAGGTAATATTTATGATAGAAATTATAAAAAATTAGCCGTGAATGTTAATGTTCAATCTTTATTTGCTATCCCCCCCAAAGTTGAAAATCCTCAAGAAACTGCTCAAAAAATATCTTCAATTTTAAATTTAAAAGCCAAAGATATACTGGAGAAATTAAATCAGAAAAAATCTTTTGTGTGGATAAAAAGGAAATTAAACGAAACAGAAGTTGCGGAGATTAAAAAATTAAACTTAGAGGGATTAAACTTTTTAGATGAGAGTAAAAGATATTACCCCAAGAACAGCTTAGCTTCTAATTTAATGGGATTTGTGGGGATAGACAATCAAGGATTGGAAGGTTTGGAATCATTCTTTGATAAAGAATTAGAGGGTTTGCCCGGCTTAGTGATTTTGGAAAGGGATGCTTCGGGAAACAAAGTGCCTTTAAGTATTAAGGGATCAACTGCTCACAAAGATGGGCATTCAATTGTATTAACTATTGATGAAGTTATTCAATATATTACCGAAGAAGCCTTGGATAAAGCTTTTCAAAAATCCAAGGCTAAAACAGGAATTGCCATTGTAGTCGAGCCCAAAACCGGGGAAATTTTAGCAATGGCAGTAAAACCTTCCTATGATCCCAATTTTTTTAATCAGTACCCTCGTGATCTTTGGAGGAATAGGGCAGTAACTGATGCATATGAGCCGGGTTCGACCTTTAAGGTTATTACTATATCGACAGCTTTAGAAGAAAGAGTAGTAAAATTAGATGACCAATTTAATTGTATAGGATGGACAAAATACAATGGGACTATTTTTCATGATATACACCAACATGGTTCTCAAAATCTTACCGATATAGTAAAAAATTCCTGTAATGTAGGAGTAATTCAAGTCGGGACAAGATTAGATGAAAAAGTATTTGAAAAATCTATTAGAAGGTTCGGATTTGGGACGCTAACTGAAATAAATTTACCCGGTGAAGTAAATGGCTTAGTGAGAAGTACAAAGGATTGGTCAAGAATTTCCCTGGCTTCTTTATCTATAGGTCAAGAAATTGCCGTAACTCCCCTTCAACTGATAATGGCTGTATCGGCAATAGCTAATCGGGGAACTTTAATGAAGCCGATGATGGTGAAGGAAATAATAGATTCTGCGCAAAATAAAATTAAAATATTTAAACCAAAACCGGTAAGACAGGTAGTGTCGGTTGATACTGCCTTAACTATGAGCAAAATATTGGAACAAGTGGTGAATGATGGAACTGGTACAGGGGCTAAGCTGGCAGGGTATCAAGCCGCAGGAAAAACCGGGACTGCTCAAAAATTTGATTTTTCTATCGGTAAATATTCTGAAAATAAGTATAGTTCATTTTTTGTGGGATATGCTCCTGCCGA
>DASRMF010000130.1:0-2811 GCA_035648055.1 Atribacterota bacterium | reverse complement strand
TTCAGCAAATTCTACACAATAATCTATTAATTTATTAACGATTTTTTCACCTTTTTCGCTGTTCCCTATATGTGGATCTCCCATAACTCCCTGTTTTGTAATTTCATCCATATTATAATATATTCCAACATCAGTATCTTTTAAAAGGATATATGTTATGCTTATTTCAAATGAACATAAAGGTAATCAATGTTAGAAATTGCTTAAATAATTTTATCTAATTCTGTATCAAGATTTAATTTTTTCTCTTTGAATATATTTTTTGCTCTATCTAAAATATCTTCCTTTGCGTTTTGGATGTGACTTTGAATAATCTTTTTTGCCAGTTCCATATTTTTTTGCCTTAATACCTCTATAATCTTCCTATGTTCGTCTGCTGACTTTTTTGGCTCCCCTGCAAAGTTTATTGTCTTACACACTAACATTGATAATTGTCCACTAAGTTCATCATAAAATTTAATTAATCTTTTATTTTCACAAGATTTTACTAATAATTTATGAAACTTATAATTACATTCAATATGTAAATTTAAGTCACCATTTTTTAAACAATTATCATCCTCATCGCAAATTTTATCCAACTCGTCTAATATATTTTCTTTTTTACCTTTAATAAATAGTTCTATTGCTAATGATTCTAATTGTTTACGAATATCATAAATTTCAATTACATCTCTAAGCGTAAGACTTATTACAATTGCTCCTCTGTTTGGGAGAATTTTTACTAAGCCATCTTTTTCCAATTTTTTTAAAGCTTCTCTTACAGGCGTTATACTTACATTCATTTCATTTGATAAATCATTTAATAATAATCTATTACCACTTTTATATTTACGTTTTGTAATTGATTTTCTTATGTTTTGGTAAATAGTTTCAGTTAATGTATGATAATTATTTTTTATCAAACTATTTTTCTCCTACCAATATTTTTAAAATTTTAATAATATATTTTATATTTTATATTTTATATTTATTTATATAATACTACATAAATTTTGAAATTCCTTCTTTTTTTGAAAATATTTTAAATTAGTGGTTATTTGGATGTTGACTAGTAGCTGTAATAGTTTTAAAATAAAAAAGCAAATACTTATTCGGAGATATAATTATGAAAAAAGAAGAAGGGAGAAAATATCGTAGACTTACTACTTTTCTCCAGAGAAAATCAATGATTGAGACTTATCTTGAGACTCATAACATTACCCAATCCTGTCGTAAAGCCGGGGTAGCTGTTAATACTTTCCGTAGATGGTATTCTCGTTACTTAGAAAGCGGGTTAGAAGGAATTAAAAAACCAAAAAGTCATATTAATAAACAGTTAGAAAGAATTAATGAAAAATATAAGGATAGAATAATAGAATTAAAAAAGAAACACCCTCATTGGGGACGCCGAACTATCGCTTCTATTATTCGCGATGAAAATAACGGTAAAAAAATAATTAGCCCAAGTGGGGTACAGAAAATTTTGGAAAAAGCAGGTTTGTGGGAGATAAGAGAAGAAAAAAGTGAAGATAAATAATTAATAAATTCATAGTAAAAGGGGTGGATTTCTCCGCCCCCTTTATTTTAAATTTACTTTTCTGTAGTTGTTTTTAAAATATCAAATCCATTATTAATTTATATTATTTTTCTAAAAACTTAAAGGAGAAATTATGTCCTCTCCAAATTTTGCTCTTATTTCTTTTAATCTCTCAGCTTGTGCCTTTAACTCTTCTCTAAAGGCTGCAGGCATCTGGATATTTTCAAATATCTTACTCATCCTTTCCATCTTCTCCAAGTACTTTGTCACCCTTAAGGAGAACTGTTGAATGTATTCGGCTTTGGAGTAATCTTTATTCAGTTCGCGGATGAACAATGTTTTTAAATCTTCATATTTTGGTATTAAGCCTACCGGAGTTTCAATGGCTTCAAATTCACTATGGACTCTCCCTTCGGCCCAGAGAAGCCATACTTTCTTATCGAGTTTACTGTTTAGATAATTACCTGATTCGTCTTTTAAGAAATAATTAGTAGCATAAATTTTGGGGACATCATTAAGGCCCTGGGCAAACTTTAGGTGATTCTCTATGTAGGTCTTAAAAGGCACTGAAATAAAGTCGAGATTGGCCATGGGGTTATGTTTCCTTACTCCCTGGGCACCGATAGTGGCAGAGGTGGTCTCTGATTCCACGGTAGCGCCGAGGAAAACTCCGTGAGACCAACTGAGAGATTCTACCACCGGTATAGTGGTATCAGAATCTCTTCCGCCATAAATAATTGCCTGAACAGGTACACCTGAGGGGTCATTGGCTTTGGGGTCAATATTTTTCAAGGCATCTAACCTTATGGTATATCTGGCATTTTTATGGGAGCAGTCAATGATATTACCTTCCTTATCTTTTTTATCTTTAAACCATTCTCCTGAATGATTAATGCCTTTATCCGGTACATCTTTACCCATACCTAACCAGTAAGGTATATCATCAGTAATCAGTACATTAGAAAAAATGAGTTCTCTTGGGGTGATTAAGGCTTTATATATTAAGGGGTCATCCTGGGGATTTACATCCTGAATGATACCAAATATACCATTTTCGACATTTGCTGCTCTTACTATCCCGTTAATCTTCTTGAGGTAGGCGATATCATCACCGACTACAGACTGGCCGGGGATCATGGCGGTGCTGGTCTTGCCACAGGCACTGGGGAAGGCACCGGTAAAATAGGTAACCCGATCTTTTGGGCCATGAACGCCCATTATAAACATATGCTCAGCTAACCATTCTTCTTCATTGGCCTTCTTAATAGCTAATCTAAAAGCTAATTTTTTTA
>DASRMF010000129.1:0-4793 GCA_035648055.1 Atribacterota bacterium | reverse complement strand
GCTGCAAAATCATTGTAAAGATAATCCCTCCGAGGTTTAACCTCTAAAACCACTCCTTTTAATTCATCTTTTCTCTCTTCAATCTCCACTATCTTATTTGTCTTGCAATCATCCAGAATTTTTACCGGCTTAAAAGGGTTTTCCCGGTAATTTTTTACTGTCTGCGAAATTTCTTCCGGAGAAATACCTATTATTCTGCTTAGTCTTTCACTCAGTTCTTCTAAATCATCTACTTCTGCCGGGATTATAGAAACTACGACTGCCGGACGATTAGTAACCAATAATTTTTCCTGGCGGTCATAAATCCTGCCTCGCGGGGCATCTTCTACCAGGGAACGGATACAATTCTCTATCGCTCTTTCCTTAAATTCCTCCCCCTTAATCATCTGCAAATACCACAAACTGATAATTAATATTACAAAACAGATGACTGCAAATATTGATAACCAATTTAACCGCTGTTTTACATCTTCTGGAATTGTAGAAGATTCCCTCATAATTACTCCTCAATTTCAAACTTTAAATACGAACAAGAATAAAGGTAAACTTTGGTGCCAGGCACTAAAGTTGTCATTTCGTAAACTTTGGTGCCAGGCACTAAAGTTTACCTTTCCAATAACTGGAAAAGTTTATTTATTACTAAAAAAATAAAAGGTGCTAGCAGGCTGCTATATAAAGCCTCGGGGAGGGCTACCTGTTTTAAGCTCCAGATCAGGTTATATTCGGTTCCAAAAGCATGTAATAGCAAAAATACTAAAATACTTTGTGTAAATGATGCAATAAAAGTTATTACCGGAATAAGAAATAACATATGTTCATGAAATATTTTTTCTTTTAAAATTCCACAGATAAAACCTATCACCGTCTTTGTCAAAGCATTTATTCCTAAGAGGCCGATAGAAAAGATATCCTGTAAAAAGCCGGAGATAAATCCGGAGATAGTCCCTTCTTTTCCTCCCTTCAGCAAGGAAAAAACTACTATTACTATCAATATTAAATCAGGTTTTATCCCTAAAATAGTAACTGAGTTAATAAGGGTAAGTTGAATTAGTAGGGCAACTACAACTATCGCACTTTTAAGTAAAATTATCATCGGCTATCTCCTTATTTAATTGATTAATCTGAAAGACGGATCTTGATATAAAATAAAGGGTGATACTGGTCTAAGATATATTGAGGGGGATTTAATATTTTAACATTAAAATAATGCGCTAACACTAAGACACTGAAGTAATTAATATTTTCTACTTCTATTATCGTTTGCTGTTTCCGTTTCCTATTTTGGGTTATTCCAACTAATTACCATATACTTATTAAGCATTATCTATATCTGCTATCTATTATTCATCTACTTCTTTTAGAGAATACACTATCTTCCCTAAAATTACCAACCAGATAAAGTAAAAAAGGGCTAAAGTTCGAAAAGCCCTGTTTGGCTGCTTAATCGATCTATAAATCCATTCCATTCCGTGTCTTTGCATCCACAATGGTGCCCGCGGTATCCTGCCGGAAAGGACATCAAAACTTCCGCCTACCCCCATACAGACCGGAATATTTAAGCTTTTCAAATTTTTATTAATCCATTTTTCCTGTTTGGGTACACCCATACCCACCAGTAATATATCAGGTTTATTTTCTTTAATCTCGGCAATAATCTTTTCTTCCTCTTCTTTGCTCTTTTCGTTATTGCCATTTTTAACATCTCCGCAATTTTCACGATCTTCACAACTAAAATAACCATGATGAGTTCCGGCTATTTTTATTCCCGGATATTTTTTACTTAAATTTAAAGCGGCCTCACTGGCAACTCCAAGATAAGAGCCTAATAAATATAATGAATACCCCTTCTTGGCAGCCAATCGGCATGTGTTATGTATTATATCTATGCCGGTTACCCTTTCGGGCAAAGGATAATTTAGAGTATTAGTAGCCCACAAAATACCTGCTCCATCAGGGGTAACCAGGTCTGCGGATTTTAATATGGCCTGATATTCAGGGTCTTTCCTTGCTCGCAATACAGCCAAAGTATCCGGAGTAACAATCTGATGAGGTTTTTTAGAAACTATAAATTCCTCTATTCTTTGAATAGTTTCTTGATTATCTACCTGGTCAATGCCCACCTGAAAAAGTTTTATGCGGCTGGTTAAAATATCGTTTTCGATAATTAATTCCTCTGACCTAACCTTGTTTTTTAATAGTTCAAAAACCACCCAGCCGAAAGCAGTCAGAGTTAAAAGCAAATAAACATTCTGGTATATAGAAATAATAAAAGCCGAAAAACTTAAGTAGAGGGAAACCCCGATAATAGTTAAATTCGCTCCTTGAGCCGAAAATCCATAAGATTGCAGTTTCTGGCGTAACCTGCTGCCGCTTCCGCTCTCCGAAAATAATGAAGATTTTCCTATACCCGAGCCTGGGTTTTCCTGACTGGCATAATTAGCCACAATAGAATAAGAGCTGTCTATAATCGGTACGCCTAAAATTAAAAGAGGAATCAATAAAGTTAAAGCTGCTGTGCTCTTGGATACACCCACAATAGCAATCACTGCTAATATAAATCCAAAAGACATATAGTAGGAAGAAAATTTCCCCCGGGGTATATATTTGATAAAAATAAATGAAATCACCGCCATAATCAAAGACAGCGCTTCTGCTAAAATTAATTCCTGCCTCTGGATAAGGGAAACTACTAAAAAAGTCAGGGAGGCGATGAAGATAATATAGGGAGTGATGTCTCCCAGTTCATCTGCCTGGCCAATAGAATTAGTAATGCTTATCAGCCAGATTGCGGTCAAGGGGATAGATAAATAACTAAGATAAAGATACCCTCCCGATGAGGAGGATAAGGAGGAGGGATCGCGCAAAAATTCTATTTTAACTCCAAAATAAATTATAATTAGAGAAATTAAAACTTGAAATATTAATTTGAGCCCTATGGGAAGCTTTTTCTTTCTATCTACTCTCCCCAGGATGACCATCAGCACGCTGCAAATGATAATACCTGCAATTTTAAAAAGTATTCCACTTTCTAACATATAAATATATTTTCCTTACATTATTTCGTTTATTTCTTTTTTATCCTTATTTTTCTCTTATCTTTCAGTTTTTGCTGTTTTTAACCTTTTTTCTGGGTAATCCAATTATTATTATACGACATTAACATCCTAAATTCCTTCTTTTTAGGATAAATTTTTTAAAAATAAAACTAATTACTAAATATTCTCTTTAAACCAGTGAACTGTCTTTTCTAAACCTTTTGAAAAGTCAAATTTTGACTGCCACCCTAAAACCTCATTGATTAAGCGGCAATCCAGGATATTCTTCCTTAAATCCCCTTCTCTGGGGGGACCATAATTTGCCGGATGAGGGAATTTTATAATCTCCCTTAAAAGGGAGAATATTTCATTTACCGAAATCCCTCTGCCTGTTCCAAGATTGAAGCCGTTAAATTTAATTTCAGCTCCAGCTTTGACTTGAGCTTCAGCTTTGGCTTTAGATAATTTTACCATATTTTGAAGAGCGAGTAAATTGGCTTGGGCCACATCTTCCACATAAACATAATCTCTGATATATTCTCCATCACCATTTATAGTAGGAACCTCACCTTTTAGCATCCTTTCTATAAATATAGCGATAACCCCGGCTTCACCATAAGGGTCCTGACGAGGCCCATAGACGTTTCCATATCTTAATGCTACGTAGGGAAGATTATAATTTTTCTGATAAAAATCAAGATAATGCTCAACTGCAACCTTGCTGATCCCATAAGGTGATTGTGGCCTGAAAGGGAAATCTTCGGTAATGGGAAAAATCTCCGGTTCTCCATAAATAGTTCCTCCGCTGGAGGCAAAAACTATCCCTTTAACCTGGTGATTAATACAGCATTGTAATAGATTTAAAGAACCCAAGATATTGGTTTGCGCATCAAATAAAGGGTCTCTCACGGAAAAAGATACGCTAATCTGGGCGGCTTCATGGCATACATAATCAGGTTTTTCCTGCTCAAATACTTCAGTCAAACCCTTTTGGTCGGTAATATTTAATTTATAAAACCGTGCTTTTTGGTTGATATTCTCCTCTCTGCCGGAAGATAAATCGTCAACTATCACAACTTCATAATTATTTTTGACAAGCAAATCCACAATGTGCGAACCGATAAAGCCAGCCCCACCGGTAACCAAAACGGTAGTCTTTTCATTTTTACTTACTTGTTCTTTTCTCTTTTCTAACTTCATATTTCCTTTCCTTTCTTCCACAAAAGTAAAACAAAGGTGCCAGGCACCTTTGTTTTACTTTTCGTACTAGAATGCTAAAACAAGGGCGATTACGCTGCAGATGGCGCTTATTCCCCATAAAATAAACACGACATTTTTATGCGATATCCCCCGGGCTAAAAGTCGATGATGAAGATGCCCTTTGTCGGCCTGAAATATGGGATGATGGCTTCTGTATCTCCTCCAGATAGCAAACAGAGTATCAAAAATGGGTAGAGCCAGAACAATAATAGGAATTAAAATAAAAAAGGCATTCACACTGTTTAATACCCACAAAGCCCCTACAGAGGCTAACATGAAGCCGGCAAAAGTACTGCCGGAATCCCCCAAAAACATTTTGGCCGGGTAGAAATTAAATCTTAAAAAAGCCAATATGCTCCCCGCCAGGGCAATTGATACAAGACTGAGAGTCTCTAAATTTTGTCTTAAGCCTAAAATAAGAAAAGCTACTAGGGCAATAAGGGAAACTCCACAGGCCAACCCGTCTAAACCGTCTATCAGGTTGATGGAATTAGTTAT
>DASRMF010000128.1:0-7109 GCA_035648055.1 Atribacterota bacterium | reverse complement strand
ACCTGTACCAGTCCAGATTTTATTAGTTGCATCGGGGGAAAAAACTACAGAGGTACCAACAGCATCTTCCTGCTTACTATAAATTCCTGTACATTCTGTAATATTAGCGGTTACAACTTCGGCTACTGGAGCAGAGAAGGTAACGGTAATAGTATGATCTCCTGCACTGACACAGGTATAGTCACCAACCTTCACTGAATCAGCAATAGCCACAGTTACTCCTACGACTTCGACTTCGCCTTCGCCTTCACCTTCAGTTGGAACTGTAGGAGTACAGCCGACCAAGAGGAAAGATGCGAGCACTACTACTAAAAGTACCAATAATAATTTCTTCATTTTTTTTCTCCTTTCGTTTTTGAAAAAAATTCGTTATTATTTAATTTCGCGAAATTAACTAAATTTCTAGTTTCTGTTTTAAAATAGCTTCTTAAATTTCGCTGTTTATGAGAGGAGCTTTGCTCCTTTTATTCCATAAACACTTTACATCTCGACCTGATACGGGCTAAGAAACTACCGGTTGTAATCAATTTACCAATTGACCGATTGGCCAATCTACCAATTAAAGATGAAAAACTCATAAGGAAGATACTTGTTATTCACTATATTTTAAATACTAATTTATAATACGATAAAAGTCAAGAAAAGTTTCATAATTATCTAATTTTCCGGAGGCGAAGGAGATTCTTCTGTTGGTGGAGCAGACGGTTCAGGTGCGCTACCTGTCTCCGTTGGGGCTTCCCCTGCCTCCTGAGCAGGTGTTTCTCCAACTTCCGCTGGACTTCCAGTAGAAGAAGTGGGTAGAGTTCCGTTATCTGAAATTACAGAAGGCTTTACTGTTCCGCCTGGTTCTGTTTTTGCAGTACTAATTTGCGTCTCTAAACTGGTTTGAATATTTTCACAAACTTCCCCGACATTACTGCTATTTCCTATCGCCTCATTAAACAAAAGAGAAATTTCTTCTGAAGATAAACCTGAATCAGTTGCCAGTAAGCTTAAATAGCTTAGTTCTTCACTTATCTCAGAAATTTCTTCTATGCTGCTGCCTTCAGCGGTTCCAGTCTTTAACAACCAGGATAGAGATTCCTGAGGAACATCGTTTTCCAGGCTATCAGCTAATATTCCAACCATTTCTTCTTCACCATTAATCTCAAGACCCTCTTGCAGGGCTTCACTTAAAATCTCATTGGCTGTTTTTAAATTCTCTGCTTTAGTAGAAATTACTGAAATTATCACACTACTATCTACATTTTTGGCAAATCCTTCGTTTACCTTATTGATTAAGGTCTCAGTAGGTAAGCCTTCTTGCTGGGTATCCAATATGACATCAAAGACTTTCTTTATGCTATAGGCATCAAATGATTCTTCTACGCTATTTTCAATAATATTTTTGGTATCCTCAAAAGGTATCCCCGACTCAAGCAAATCCTGAGCAGTATTTAAAATCATTCTGCTTTGAAAAGCAGAATAAGAAGAAGAACCTATGATATTTTTCAATTGCTCTATCTGTTCATCCATGGTTTCTGTCCCTGCAGAAAAAGCAGAAATAGTAAAAGAGAATACTACGAGTAAGGTTATTAAAGATAATATTATTTTGTTTTTTTTCAGTTTCATCATTTAATTCACCAATTTATGTTTAGTCATTAGTCGTTAGTATTTAGTATTTAGTTAAGAAAATAAAAAGTTCTAAGCTGCCAATTTTAAAATATGAAACACTTTTTAGGTTTTCCGTTCCTGATTTATGGTTTTTTCACTATATACTAAATACTATATACTAAATACTGTTTTAGGTAGTGTTGCAATTGTTTATTTCTAATATGGCATTTTTATTACCGAATCCGTCTTTAACATAACGAAGGGCATTGGGATCAGAGAACCACTCTTCCCCATCCATAACAAACATATACTCATATTTGCCCGGTTCTAAATTAAGGGTTCCGGTCCAGATACCATCGCTCTCGGGGTCCTCTAAAATATTCGCCTGGGGATTCCATCCGTTAAAATCTCCGGCAATAGCTACAGTGTGCATTTTATTATCGCTAATTCTTAAAGAAAATTGCACTTCAGCCGAACAGATAGCGGGAGCGTTAGGAGTGTTGAAAATAAAAGTAAAAGCAAAAAATAGGACTAATGCTGCTGCAGCTGCTGCACCGGCCAGACGAAAAGAAATCTGCGGAAAAGAAATTTGTTTTTTTAAGCGGTCTATCCAGGAAGATTGAATCTGAATTTCTTCTTGTGAAATCTTGGCCATTAGGTTTTGAGTAAAATCTGCCGGTGCCGGTTGACGTGAAATAGAATTTAAAGCAGAAACAACTTGCTTTAACTTTAAATACTCTTCACGGCAGGTTGGGCAGGATTTCAAGTGTTCTTCTACAGTTTGAGTGGATTCTGCATTAAGAGCCTGGTCTATATATAGATTTAATAATTTTATGATTTTGTTGCAATTCATTTTGCTTGCTCCGTAAGGATTTTTAGTTTTTGGTTTATGGTTACAAGTTACGAGTCAGAAATTGTTCGTTCGTATAATATAATACGAAAATATAATAAATAAGTTACAAGAATTGATTCGCCAATTCACCGATTGACCAATTAAAATTTCAGATTGCAAAATGTGAGTATTTCACCCCCACCTTAATCCTCCCCCCTCAAGGGGGAGGAAAATTGCTATTCGCTATCCGCTAGTATTTTTTTTAATTGTTCGCGGGCGCGGTAGAGTCGAATTTTTACTGTGCCCTGTGGCAATTTAAGAATATTTGCAATTTCAATATAGGAAAGGTCTTGTAAGTGACGTAACACTATAACTTCTCTGAATTTTAAAGGCAGAGAATAGATGGCCTGTTGAATGGTCTGAAGGTTCTCCTTTTGGGCAATAATCTGCTCCGGGTTATGGGTTAAATCCGCAGGCTGGGGATAAAATTCTGAATCGTCTGTCTCTACCGGAGTATCCAGAGAAACATAATCTATCTGTTTTTTTTTGTATTTATCCCTGATAATATTTAAAGTAATCTGATAGAGCCAGGTTGAAAATTTATAAGAAGGATTAAAACGTGCCAAAGACTGATAGGTGTGCAGGAAAGCCTCTTGAGAAATGTCTTCCGCTTCCTGAGGATTATTGCTCATCCGATAGGCCAAATTATAGACCATATTTTTATAGTTATCTATTAACCGGGAAAATATCTGAGTATTTCCCAGGAGGCAGGATTCTATTATTTTAAGATCGTCCATTAGTGTCAATTCTCCGATTTACCAATTTACCAATTAATTAAGTTTACTGATTAAGAGGAAATTAAGTCTATGGGGCAATTTCCACTTATCTCATTAAGCCGTTTTTCGGCAAAAGTAGACCAGGAAGTGCCAGGGTGATTATCTATTACCAGTTGATAGGCATCAATTGCCTCACACCACAGTTCGAGTTGCTCGTAAGACCAGCCAATCTGATATTGAGCATCCGGTGGGATCTCCGAACCACCACTCCAGGTACTATTGGGATAATAATCAATTATCAATTGAAAGACGGGAATAGCATCACTCCACTGTCCAAGTTTTTCGCCATAACACCACCCGATATAATACTGGGCACAAGGGGCAATAAGCCTTTCTGATTCGCCTGGCCAGGTGGAATCAGGATAATAATCAATGGTTATTTGAAATTCCAAAATAGCCTGATTATAGTTTTTAACTTCGTAGTAAGAATATCCGATATAATATTGAGCGGCAGCAGGGTAATCACTTTCCGGATAGTTTTCAATAACTTTATTAAATTCGAGAATAGCCTGTTCATAATTTGCTAATTTCCGATAACTTTGAGCAATACTATATTGAGCAAGAGCCAGCAAAGAACTCTCGGGGAAATCATCTATCACTTTCTGATATGCCTCAATGGCGTGAGAATAATCATAAGTTCCATAATAACAATCTCCCATTCCCAGTTGGGCATTATCAGCATAGGGGCTATCGGGGTAATTGTTAATTAATTTCTGGTATTCCAGGAGGGCTTGAATATAGTATCCCAATTTTTTTTCATTAATATAACCAATATAATATTGAGCATCATCAGCATAGGAACTGTCAGGGAAGTCATTAACTAATTGCTGAAAAGTGCTAAGGGCATTTGTATATTCGGCTGAATCGTAATAGAGAATTCCTCCATCAAAGAGATACTTGTCATCAACTGCCCAAACAACGATGGGATTACCATTATCAATTAAAGTAACTTCATCCTCTTTTATTACAACACTTAATATTTTGTAAGTAATATAATTTGCTTTGGTAATGGTTAAAGTCCGCGCACCTATTGATACCTCATCTATTCTGAAGTAGCCATCTGTGTCAGTGATGGCAGTATTGGGGGAGCCGGTTATGCTTACCAGAGCTCCTTCCAAGGGACGGGTATCGATAACCGTCTCTTCATGAATATAGCCTTCCACCGAACCTTTGGAAAGCGGCGAAAATAAGCAGCCATTTAAAAGTAGGAGCGAAAAAGATAATAATATTAAAAAAATGACAGGGGACTGTCCTTTGATATATTTTTTTGTTTTTTTAAAATTTCTAATTAATAATAACAACTACAAAAGCCTCCTAGTTAGTTAATCAGTTAACTATTTTATTTTCTTCAATTCTTTTTCCGCTTCCTGAGCAAATTCCGATTGGGGGGCAAGTTCAATCACGCGGGAAAGGAATTCTCGAGCTTTTTCTATTTCACCTATTTTATCATAAGATAATCCTAAATAATAGTAAGCCTCTATATTGTCTCTATCAGGAAAAATGCTTACTGCTTTTTGCAGATGTTCTATAGCTTGAAGATAGTCTTTCGTCTGATAACAGATAGACCCTACGCGGGTATTAAGATAAATATAAATCCCCTTATTTTTACTTTCCGATGCCGCATCCAAAGTCAGGGCTTTTAAATAATATTCCAGAGCTTTATCATAATCATTAACAAAAGGGACTATGCTTTTTACTTCATAAATATAACCTAATTTAAGATAACTATTTAAATCTTTCGGATTATTTTCGATAATTTTTTCATATTGAGGGATAACTTGCTCGCATATCTCATTAGCCTTTCGGTAGAGACTGTAGGCCTTTAAAATATTTTTGTTATTATACTCTATAATTCCTTTTTGTAAATAGCATTGCCCCAGGTAATAGTAACTCTCTGTATGGTCGGGGTCTGATTCAATTGATTTTTCGAATTCAATTATAGCTTTATCGTATTCTCCTTGGCCGAAATAAGATATTCCTATTCTAAAAGGAGTCTGAGGTTGGGGTTGAGGCTGAGGCTGAGGCTGGACGACAGATTCATTTTTTTCTTTGATAAATCCGGAAACGGTAACTGCTACCCGAGGATTGACCGGGTCATTAGATTCTACGTAAACCAGTTTAGTGAAGCGTCCTATCATGTCCAGAGAATTAACCGTAATCTTTAATTCTCCCACTTCTCCCGGGTTAAGTTCTTTAATAGAAATTAAAGGGTCAATGCAGGATTCACAGCTAACCTCGGTTCCCTTAATAATTAAAACTTCATCCCCCATATTTTCAAATTTAAATATATGGGTAGGAAGCTCATCAGGGGTAATTTCTCCAAAATCCCAGAAATCTTCCAGGAAGTAAATAGAGGGACCCGAGTCAGCCAGGGCAATAGTCATATTGCTGTGTGATGGTAAAATCTGGGCTATAAGAATAAAAAATAAAGAAAAAGTAATATAAATTATTAAAGAAAAAATTCTTTTCTTTTTACCTGCATTATTTTTCATACTTCTACTCTCTATATCTCCTTCTTATTCCTTAATTTCTAATCCCTTAAATTATATAATACATAACCGTCTTTAGCAAATCTACAAAATTAAAAAGGTAAACTTTAGTGCCAGGCACGAAAGTTGTCGTTTTGTAAACTTTAGTGCCTGGCACTTTTCTTTACATTTTTTAATTTTTACAAAGAATGAAAATATGATATACTTAGAAAAATGTTTTAAGTGAGGGAACGATGGCAATAAATCTATCAATCAGGAAGTTTCCGCGGCCCAAAATATTAGACCGATATATCGTAAAGGAAGTAATGAGTTTTGTGGCTCTGGCTGTTGCTGCTCTAACTATTATGCTGGTTATGCAGACTCTCTTCGAATTGACGGATATGCTGATTAATAAAAAAGTAGCCTTGTCCTATGTTGTCAAGTTATTAGCCTATCGCCTTCCGGCATTTCTGGTAGTAACCTTCCCTATCTCTTTATTGGCTTCCAGTGAGCTGGCTATTGGCCGCCTATCTACAGACGGTGAAATAACTGCCATGAGATCAGGGGGAATAAGCTTGCGCCGAATAATGTTTCCTTTTTTGGCTGCTGCTTTGGCTATAAGTATTTTGGCTTTTTTAATTAATGATTATATCGTCCCTGAAGCCAACCATATTTCCCAAAATATTATCCGGGAGATTGTGTTAAAAAAGGGGCCACCTAACATCAGGCGAAATGTGTTTTTCCGTGATGCTGAAAATCGCTATTTTTATATAAATCAGCTCGATGAAAAAGATATGATTATGCAGGATATTATGATCTATGAAATGACTCGGGAAAGATTTCCTCGAATGATAACTGCCAAGAGTGGCAAGTGGGTGGTCGATACCTGGAAATTGGAAAATGGAACTATTTATAATTACGATGAAGAGGGCAAAATTACTTATGAAATGAGTTTTGCTAATATGGATATAATTGTCAAGGAAGACCTGCAAAAATTCTTTAAAAATCAGAGGACTCCCCAGGAGATGAGCAGTAAAGAGTTAAAGCAACAGATAGATATTTTACAACAGGCAGGTGCAGATACCAAAAATTTTGAAGTAGACTTCTATATGAAATATTCCATCCCTTTTAGCGGACTAATCTTTGTACTGTTGGGAGTGCCTTTAGGTCTACGGGTAAAACGGGGGAGCAAAGCTACAGGAGTAATCCTAAGCATTGTTTTGGTCTTGTTTTATTACATCCTCCTTTCCACTACCAGATCCATGGGACGGGGAGGTATGTTGATACCAGTTCTGGCAGCCTGGTCACCTAATATGATTTTTGGTGTTTTAGGGATATTTATTATGTTGGGAGCAGAGAAGAAGTGAGTCAATACACCGA
>DASRMF010000127.1:0-17449 GCA_035648055.1 Atribacterota bacterium | reverse complement strand
AATATACGCCAGCCCTATGTTGCCAAGATTAGTGGCTATACCTTCTTTATATCCTATCTTTCTATTTATCTTTAGGGCTTCCTGATAATAATTTAGGGCTTGATTGATTTCCCTTAATTTACTGTAGGTAAGACCGATATTATTAAAAACATTGGCTATTCCTTCTTCATATCCCATCTTTTTATTAATTTCTAAGGCTTCTTGATAAAGTTTTAATACTTCGCTTGGTTTACCTGAATCATTATATGCTACCCCAATATTGTTTAAGCTATTAGCTATACCCGGTTCATCTTCAATCTTCTGGTTAATCTCTAACGCCTCTTTTTGACACCTCAATGCTTCATCATATTCGCCTAATTCATTGTATAGAGTACCTATATTGTTAAGATTATGGGCAACACCTTGTTCATATCCGAGCTTTCTGTTAGTCTCTAAGGCTTGCTGATAATATTCTAGTGCTTCATGTGATTTTCCTAAGTTATGGAAGATGTTTCCTATATTGCCAAGGGCAGCTGATTTGGCTGGTAATCTGGCAATTTTATTTTCTACTCTTTTAAAAATATTTAGTGATTCTCTAAAATGTTTTTCCGCCTCTTTCAGTTTAGATAAAAAGAAATAGCAGTTGCCGATAAGGATATTAAAGCCAATTTTATCTTCCTCGGGGATACTTAAATCATACAAACATTTTTCATATGCTTTAATAGCTTCCTCAAATTTATATTCTTTTTCATACCTTTGACCTGTTTGAAAAGAATCTACTGATAAGGGATTTCTTTCCAGAGTATCGATCAAAGTCCTGGGTAGATTTCTATTAAATAATTCCTGCCTTTCGTATAAACGATTATAAGGTTTTTCGCTTTTAGATTTTTCTTCTTTAGCCTTTTTATCCTTTATTATTAAATACGCATCAAAGATAAATATTAAGGCACAGACAGCCCATAACCCTATTTTCATTTCCATAGTTATATTTTTTAGCTTAAATAGGAAAGCTGCAAAAATTATTGGTGCTACTATGGAAATAAAATTTAATAATGAATTCATATTTTAACTCCCTGAAATGATTACCATAAGTTTACTATTATTGTATATTCAATACCAAGAGCGATATTGCGATAGGATTGCTGGAGAGGTTCTTTCATATCCTGATGTTTGGTAATATACTCCCAAATCATAATTATGGTAAAAAATAAAACCGTCCCCTCTTTCTTCCCCCTTTTTTTATCTAAACCGCGACCTTTAATTTTCTTTCATTTCTAATAATTATATCTGGGTTTTTATTTTCTTTGGGGATTGGTAATTTTCTTTCTTTTAATAATTTTAAATGCTCTTCTGTCTCCCACTTTGCCTGGTAAAGGCAATCTTCTACTGAATGGCCAACCACTGTAAATCCTTCTATATCAGGAGAATAGAAAGTAAAAAAAGTAGGATCTTTAGTGGCTTCTATTATCAGAGAATATTTTAAATTGATCATATTATAAATTCCTCCCTTGTTTTAGACCGGCACTCTTTTTTCTAAGATTCTTACTAGTTCACTAAATTTCAAAATTTACTCCAATATTGATACTCATTTTACAATTTCCTGCTATCTTTTCTTAAATTTATTATAAGTTATTTAATCGAGATTATCAATTTTTTTCCTCCCATCTCAGCCAAAGAAAAGTGAAGTGAAATGCTTGATTAGATAAATACTTCACTACCAAGAGCGGTATTACGATAGGATTGTTAAAGAGGATCTTTCATATCCTGATATTGAATAATATATTCTTAAATCAAAGTTATTGTAAAAAATAAAGCCGGACTTAGAATGTAATTGCATTGGAAATATTCCATAGCAATTCAAACTAAGTCCGGCTTTTTAGTTAAGTTAAAATTCAAAGTTGACTTTGAGAAATGTAAAATAGTCAACCTTTCATCTAAAAATCTCCTTCGGATAGTCTCAAAATCTTTTTTAGAAAAGGAATAGAGACCGTCTCATATTTCTTTGCTTGGCTTATTTTTTACCGATGTCGGATTTGGCCGCCCACTTTGTGATAGCAGCTTTGTCTTCAGCGGTAATAAGTTCACCCTTCAACCAATCTTTGGTAAGGTGAGAAACACAGCTTACGAATTGACCGTGGTTCTTTGCGCTTAACATGCATTCAACGATTTGATCGAATCCATACCAATAGTAGTCGAGACACACAGCATCAGGAGCAGGACCTAACAGCCATGGAGAATAAATAACATTTCCGGAAACGTAGCCACCTTCTCCATCTGGATTTGTAGTTTCATTTTTTGGTCCACTGGTATAGCCCCACCAGTTGCAGGTGGCATCAACGGAGACGGCGGTAAGGTTTTTGAGGCCGTTGAGTCCGGTCAGGTTGTTGTAGTTCACGTTAACGCCCGTCACCGTTCCCATGGAGATGTCGCGCAGATAGACCTGGAAGGGCGAGCCGGTCGTGGATATCGTGTTGTTCTCGATCGTGACGTCGTTCAGGTTCGGGGACGGAGACGCGTCGTCATAGGCGTACATGTAAACGGCCGGGTAAGATACCATGGCCCCGTCGATCGTATTTCCGCTTACCGTAAGGCCACTCTGGGAGATATGGACCCAGCTGAAGATGCCGATCTGACCCGTTGTACTGCCGCCAGCCATGTGAATCACATTGCCATGGACGCTGGAGTTCGAGGTATCGGTGAGCTCCACGCCGATCGACGAGAACTCCTCGATGATGTTGCCGCTCACGGTCCAGTTCGTATGCGTGCCGAGGGCGTACTTGACCGACGAGCCGTCGTTACCGGCCATGACGCCATAGCCGACATTATGGAACCAGTTGTCACTCACGGTGATGTTGGACGTGCTGGGCACCCAGGCCTGGATGCCAACGCCCGAGCCGTTTGTGAAGTCGGTAGCCGCGAAATTGCGGATCTCGAAGCCGCTGATGGTGACGTTCGAGACCCCGTCGGCGAGGTCGAAGGCGTCAGCGACAACGCCGCCGCCGTCGATGACAGGAGCGCCAGCCGCGGGACCAGGAGCGCTGTCGCCCGGTGCGCCGAGGATGGTCAGTGATTTCTTGATCGTTATGTTACTCTCGCTATATATCCCTGCCGCCACTTTAATAGTGTCACCAGGATTGGAAGCGTCTATTGCTGCCTGGATAGTAGTATAAGGCCCTCCTCCGTCATCATCTACATATATTATAGACCCTTTCGTTAGACCGCTCGTTTCATTTTGTTCTGTAGGTGGTACCACAGGGTTATTACATCCTGTGACAATAAGCCCTAAAGCCACTATTACCACTATTAAATAAATTAACTTTTTCATTAAAATTCACTCCTTTACTTAAATATTTTTTACTGATAACCTTTGTTTTTCACTTTTTATTCGAGCTGAAATGTAAATTTAAATAATTTCAATACAATCAATAGACATCGCCTCCCTTTTTTTGTTATCAAGAAAAAAATCGAGTGACTTAATTTATTTCACCATCTTCCCCTTCTTTGGTTATCTGGTTTTAACTCCCAGATAGCATTACAGTAAGAACGCAAATTGTGAAAATGAGAGTTAAGGGAATTATCAGCATGATGAAATAAGGATATTTTTTTATAGAAATTAACTTTTTTCATTCTTTTAACATAAGATTGAAGTGTTAACTTAAATAACTTTAATGAAGTCAAGAAACATCGCCTCCTTTTATTGCTTAAGGCGGGTTGCTGTTATAGGAATGTTTCTGTTTGTTTTGAGAGTACGAAGTAAATAGAATAAAAAAACTGCCCACCTTTTTTATCTTCTGAAAATAAAAAAGTCGGCAGTTTGGCGGTCGTGTCACTAAAAGTGATTTAGACCCAAAGCTTTGCGACCTATCCTTTGGGATAGTGTACCTTTTTCAGCTTTTTTTAAGCTATTACCTGATGGTTCACCTTCCTATTGAAAAAGTTTGATTTTACAGTGGATAATAATTATATAATGTTTTTAAACAAATTGCAAATATTTTTAAAATAGTATCGAGTTAAGAAAGAGAAAGAAAAGATAGAAAAAGTAACTTTTTTCTTATATATATAATATACGGCATAAATTTTAAAAATCCTTCTTTTTTGAGAAAATATTTTAAAATATTTTTTAATGATGGGTAAAATGCCTGTTATATATTGTGAAAAGGGATTGCCGCGCTCCCTATGGTCTCTCGCAATGACAGAAGAATGGATTCCCATTCCCCGATCAGGTCGAGGACAGGTTCCATAGGAATGACAGAGGGGAAAAGACGGGCTTGATGAATCAAGCCCCTACATTAGGAAAAATAAGGAAGGAAAAAGAAAGGTTTAACCTTAATCTAAATCGATTTCTTTTCCTTCGATTTTTAGTTTTTTTCTGCTGACCCAGACAAAGCCCTGGTCTGCGGTAATAACTGCTACATCTACCGGGCCACCTACTCCGGGCATATCTCCCGGGTTAGCTATGATGCCATCGGAGAAACGCTGTATTGCTGAAGTAGTCTGAACCATTAGAGTACAAAAGTCTATGGCATCCTGCAGAGTCATTGTCCCCCACTGGATAGCATATTGTAGACCTCCCAGCTGTTTTCTTACTTCCTCCTGTCCCAGGTTTTGCATTGCTTCATTAACAAACTTTAGATTGTTGATTCTTCCATCAAATCCTAAAACAATTCGGGAAACCACATCGTTTTGACCGACCCAGCTTGCTCCATATTCTTTGTTTTTTTCTCTGCTATCCCGTTTTTTCTGAACCTCACCGGGGATAATACAAGTATAGACTTCGTGAGAACCATCTTTATTAAAACCAGCTACCAGAAGAGTTATCCTATCGATTCCGCCGATTCCATTTTTCAAATTCCCCTGCAGGTCTTTAAACTGAAATTTAATCATATAATTTTCTTGCTTAACTTCTAAAACTTCGAAACCCTGCCGCTTGAGGTCATTATTAATCTTTTCTACTGCATCATCTAACCTCTTTTGCCATTCATATTTTATATCAAAAAGACTATGTAATCTGTCAGCCGCATCTCTTACGTTCAGTCTTTCTATATCGTTGTCTCTCTTAAACTGCTCGATAAATTTACTGACACTTTTTATTACTCCATCTTCCGGTAAAAACGCCAGTCCGGTTACAATTATCCCAATCCTTTTGTTCAACTGAAAAAGTTTGGAAGCATTATCGCTTCCGATTCGAGCCATCCCTTTTTGGTTGCGATATGATTGCCGGCTGTCAGCAGCCAAAACAATTCCTTCCGGGGTGGTGGTATTTATTCCTAACGACATATTATCATCTCCATGTTAAAATATTTTTTATTCTTCTTTTTTTTCTTCCTCTTTTTCTTCCTCGATAATTTTAATCAGCTTTAATAATATTTCTATTCGCGGCTCGGCATTCATATTTGTAAATATCTCTAATGCCTCTTGATAATACTTGAGTGCTTCTTCAGATTTGCCCAAAGTAATGTAAATCAGACCGATGTTTCCCAGGTTAGTTGCTACACCTTCTTTGTATCCTATCTTTTTATTTATACTTAGTGCTTTTTGATAATAATTTAGAGCTTGATCGGTTTCCTTTAATTTACTGTGCGCCAGACCAATATTATTAAAGACATCAGCTATTCCTTCTTCGTATTTTAGTTTTTTATTAATTTCCAGAGCTTCCTGGAAAAGTTTTAATGCTTCTTCCGGTTTTCCTGAATCAGTATATATTATTCCAATATTGGTCAGACTATTAGCTATAGCTTGTTCATCTTTGAATTTTTTGCTAATCTCTAATGCCTCTTCTTGACACTTCATTGCTTCATCCTGTTTACCTAATTCATTGTATAGGGTACCTATGTTGTTAAGATTATGGGCAGCACCTTGTTCGTATCCGCTGAGCTTTCTGTTAATCTCCAAGGCCTGCTGATAATATTCTAATGCTTCATCCGGTTTGCCCAAATTATGGTAGATATTTCCTATGCTGCCGAGGGCAGTTGATTTGGAGAGCAATTTCGCCATTTTATTTTCTGCTCTTTTTAAAATATTTAACGATTCTTTAAAATGTTTTTCCGCCTGATTTAGTTTAGATAAAAAGAAATAACAGTTGCCAATAAGGATATTAAAGCCAATTTTATCTTCCTCGGGAATACTTAAATCATGCAGGCATTTTTCGTATACTTTAACGGCTTCCTCAAATTTATATTCTTTCTCATGCTTTTGTCCTGAGCGGAAAGATTTTTCTAATAAAGGATTTCTTTCCAGAGCATCGGTTACGGTTCCCGGTAAGTTTCTGTCGAATAATTCCTGCCTTTCGTATAAGCGATTATAAAGCTCTTCTCTTTTGGATTTTTCTTCTTTATTCTTTTTGTCTTTTATTATTAAATATAAGTCAAATACGAGTGTAAAGGCACAGATAATCCAGAGCCCTATTTTCATTTCTATGGGTATATTTTTTAGCGCAAATAGGCAGGCAGCAAATATTAATGGTGCTGCTATTGAAATAAAATTTATTAATGAATTCATTTTTTTAGCTCCTTTCCCTGTAGAAATTTTTGTTAGGGTAAGTTTTTGTTATTATATCTTAATATTCGATAAAATTGTGGGAAATCCTTTATTTTGATATAAAATATTTTTTTATTTTAGAAATGACGGGCAAGACGCCTGTCCTATATTGTGAAAAGGGATTGCTTCGGTACAAACTAGCGTATATCGTACGGCATTTAGCGTATAGGTGGGAGGGGGAGGAATATAAATAGGATGAATTCCCATTTCCATGGGAATGACAGAAGGAAGAGCGGGAATGACAGAAAAGATAAGAAAGCGGAGAAGATGTGTGGTGCAGGGGATGATCCTCTATTTCATAGATATATCATCGAGGTTATGGTAGAATTATGATTAAATGATTTTACAGAAGACTAAACAGAATAATTAAAAGGAAAGCGAGGGAAATAGATTTGAAAAAACAGACCAAGGGATATATGATGGTTGCTGCAGCCGCTACTCTGTGGGGAACAGTGGGGGTACAGGTACAAACTCTTTTTAATTACAATTTATCTCTTCAATCTATTGTATTTTGGCGGTTGTTTTTTGCTTTTGTAATCTTTTTCTCCTTTGTTTTTTTTACCAACAAAAAGCGCTTAATAATCGATAAAAAAGGTCTTATTTATCTCGCGTTAATGGGGCTTTTCAGTCAAACGCTCTTTAACTTGTTCTATTTCAGCTGCATTCAAAAAACTACTGTTGCAACTGCTGTTACTCTGTTATACTCCGCTCCAATATTTATTGCTGTTATGGCCAGAATTTTTTATAAGGAATTATTTACTCCAATTAAAACCGTAGCTTTATTCCTTTGCATGGGAGGTTGTTTTTTTGCCGCAACGGGAGGCTCAGTAGCTGTGCTTAAATTAAACTTGATCGGAGTATTGATGGGCCTGGGAGCAGGATTTACTTTCTCATTGGTAACTATCATCAGCAAAGCTATTATCCGTAAATATCATCAGTTAACAATTATCGTCTACGCACTTGGATTTGGATTGCTTTTTTATCTTCCTTTTTCTCATCCTTTAATAATTTTTGAAAAGAATTTACCTTTAGAGGTATGGCTTTTAATAGCCTCTTTCGGTGTAATTTCTACCTCTGTAGCTTATGGACTTTATATCACCGGAATATCTTATGGTATCGAGGTATCCCGAGCTGGAATTATCAGCACTCTGGAATTAGTAGTGGGAGTTATTCTTTCTTATCTAATATTTAAGGAAGCCCTTTTGGGATGGAAATTGGTAGGGATTTTGATGGTTGTATTTTCGGTGGTAATTATCCAGGTGGATAATATTTTACCTGCAAAAAATAAATTAGAAAAAAGACGGGCTTGATGAATCAAGCCCCTACATTTATTTCTTCAGCTTTCTCTATTTTAATATTTTTTACCTGATAATTAGTTAAACATACTCCGCTGATCACAAAGATTGCTCCTATAATAAGAGAGGGGGATAATTTTTCGCGGAGAATCAGAACAGCCATCAAAGTAGCAAAAATGGGTACAAAATTAATAAATATCCCTGCCCGGGAAGGACCAATTTTATCAATTCCTTCATAGAACCAGGTAAAAGCTAAAGCGGTCCCCAAAAATCCCAAAACAAAGACACTCAACCAAACTTCTACGTTGTATTGCATAAAATTTTGAAGAACACCTTCCTGGTAAGCGGGTAAAATTAGAATTATAGTACCGGCAAGACAAGCATAGGTGATGGCTATAATTGGCTTTAAGTCTTTCATTATAATTTTACCAAGCACAGTAAAAGAAGACCAGCAGAGCACACACCCCAATATAAATAATTCCCCGGTACCAATATTGCTTTGTAAAATAACCTGAAGATTTCCCTGAGAAATTACTATCAATGCCCCGGTTAGAGAAAGAATAATTCCCATAAATTTAAATTTAGTCAATTTATCTTTAAATAGTAAAATTGAAAATATGGTAATTACGGAAGGATTCAAAGAGATAATCATTGAAGCCCGGCTGGCTGTAATAGATTTTAATCCCGAGAAAAAGAAAAAATTATATCCTACAATACCGGTAAGTCCGAGAGCTATAATCAATAGAAACTGTGGGAAGTCAATCCGGGGGAATTTACCATATTTTTTAAAGGCGAATAAAACCAAAAAGAAAGAAGCTAAAAGAAATCGCAAAAAAGCGGAACTGAAAGGAGGAAGGTTTGCTGCCATTATCCTCCCGGCAATAAAGGTGCCTCCGAAAAATAAAGCTACCAGAAATAATTTAATATAGGTAATGTTGTTTTTTAATAAAGTTTTCAAAATATCTCCATATTATTTAGCTACTATAAATCCGCCATTTTGTCTAAAGCATCACCGATTAAACGATACACCACCCATTCATCCATAGGTTTTGCACCCATATGGTCATAAAATTCTCGAGCAGGATTCCATTTTAAAACAGACCATTCCATTCTGACACATTTATTTTCTTTGGCAATATGAGCACAATATTTAAATAAGGCGGTACCGTTTCCTTGTCCCCGATATTCCTCAGAAACATATACATCTTCTATATAAAGACCGGGTCGCCCTACAAAAGTAGAAAAATTATAAAAGTATAAAGCATAACCTACGGGCTTTCCCTTAATTTCTGCTATAAGGACCCGGGCATATGGTTTATCCCCAAAGAGGGTTTCCCGGAGAATATCTTCGGTGGTAACCACCTCTTTAGATATTTTCTCGTATACTGAAAGTTCCTTTATAAATTTAAGAATTAAGGGGACATCCTCAATTGAAGCCTTTCGAATATTCAGATTGACCTCTTTATTTCCAGATTTTTTCATAATTATTCCTCCTTATAATCTATATTTCCACTCCTTTTAAACCAATTTCTTCAGCTACTTCCTGCATTCCGGCTATTGTATCAGCAATGATATCAGACAATTCCATTCCTAACATCTCAGCGCCCTTTTCAATAACAGACCTATCTACTCCGGCAGCAAATCTTTTGTCCTTCCATTTCTTCTTCACTGATTTTACTTTTACATCCATAACACTTTTAGATGGTCGAACCAAAGCTGTAGTTACCACCAGACCGGTAAGCTCATCTATAGTATAAAGAACTTTTTCCAATTCTGTTTGTGGCTCAACTTCTGAACATATCCCCCAACCATGACTAATAACTGCTCGAATATATTCTTCGGGCCAGCCCTTTTCTTTCAGTATTTCCTCGCTTTTATGGCAATGTTCTTCGGGAAACTTTTCATAGTCAAGGTCATGAACCAAGCCGATGACACCCCACTTTTCTTCATCTTCCCCCCGCTTGCGGGCAAAATAGCGCATAACTCCTTCTACAGCTAAAGCATGTTTTATCAGACTGTTAGTTTTGTTATATTCGGTTAACAGCTGATATGCTTCTTCTCTGGTAGGTACTTTTGAACTCATCTTATTTCCTCCTAAGTGTTTTATTTTTTTGTTATCTATTATAACCTCTATAATTTAATTATAATATATTCTATGAAATATTCAAATAATATCGAAAGAAAGATTTTTTCCCAATCTTAAAAATCTATTTAAGACCAATATCGAAAGCCCGACTATAAAAAATAAAGTTGCAATGCTAAATCTATCTGCAATATAGCCGAATAAAGGGGCTAAAATTATCATAAAGAGTGAGGAGAGCTGGCTATCAATCGATAATACAGTTGCCCGTTCATTTTTTTTCATACAATCACCAAGGACATCTACTACCAGGGGGCGTCTCCCATCTTTTAAGGGATAAAGGAAAAAATAAAGAAGTATAACTACTAACATAATTTTAGTTTTGATAGCAAAAAACATAATAAAAAATACTATGCCAAAAATATCAAAACTGATATCCATCAGTTTATCAGAATTAAATTTTAGGTTTAAACGGTAAACGTTTCGAGAAACCCATGAACTAAAGATATACATCACCCCATAAATAATTCCCAAAATTATTTTCAATTGAGTGGCTGCATCCATTGAGGCAACTACATAAATTCCGGAAACCAAAATAATATCGCTTAATATGGGCTGAATATAATCTTTTAAAACTTTAAAAATGGCATCAAAGAGAGAGGAACTCACCACTACTTTTCTAAGCGGCCTGTTGGCAAAAATATTCTTTAACTGTTTAATACTATGAGTAATAAAATTTTTTATACTAATAGTAGTTTCTACCGGTTCGTTCAAGGTATCAGGATAAGACCAGATTAAGATAAAATCAAGGATATAGGGGATAATGCTGAACAAGAAAATCGATTGCATTCTGGGCAATTTAATAATTAAAAAGATTGCAGTAAAAGCAGATAAAGAAGAACCGATTAGGGAAAAGGAACGGGTGCGTCCATAGACAAAAGTCTTGTGTCCAAACCAGCCCTTCTGTTCTAAATAGGAATAAATCATGGCCTTGTGTGTACCTGACCTAAAGGCTTCTCCCAGGCCAAATAAGACCATACCTACAGCTACGATGACATAACTGCCTCCCAGGAAAAAGAAGAAGAAAGAGGCAACATAAAAGATAAAACAGATCATCAACTCGGTCTTTTTTCCGTATTGGTCGGCAAATATCCCGGAGGGCACCTCAAATAAATAGATGATTATCCCTCTAATAGAAAATAAAGTTCCTATCTGGAATAAATTTAGATGCACCACCTGTATTAGATAAATATATAAGTAAGGTTCGAAAAACTGAAGGTTTTTTAAAAACCCATACAGGCAAAACTTCTTTATTTGTCTATTTTTTTTAATTAATTCGTGTACGTTTTCCATAATTTATTATCAGGAACGGGAACAGGGGACGGATCTCCGGGAACAGAGAACCGTCCCCTGTTCCCGTTTTTTTTTAGAATTTTACTTCTACATTCTCCCTTTCTTCCCCTTCTGTTTTAAAGTATGGCCTGCTGGTAAAGCTAAACAGATTGGCAACTACTGAAGTAGGTACTTGAATTATAGCTATATTATATTTCATGGCAGTATCATTATAGAATTGTCTTGAATAGCCTATTTTGTCTTCGGTATCTTTCAATTGTTTTTGTAAATCCAGGAAATTTGTATTAGCCTTTAAATCAGGATAATTTTCAGCTACTGCAAATAATCGACTGAGGACGCCCGTTAACTCTGAATTCGCTCCTAATTTTTCCTCCGGTGTTTTTGCTGATAAATATTTGGTTCTGGATGCGGTTACTTCCTCTAAGGTTGTTTTCTCATGTGTAGCGTATCCTTTTACAGAGCTTACCAGATTAGGAATGAGATCAAACCTTCTTTTAAGCTGAACATCGATCTGCGCCCAGGAATTATCTATTCTACCTCTTAAAGTGACCAATTTATTGTAAGTTAAAACTCCCCATGCTACAATTAGAATAACAAAAATCATTATAAAACTCATAAAAACACTCCTTTCTCTTTTTTATTTTAATAAATTATTTAAAAAGCTCCGGCTCCACCACCGCCACCGCCACCTCCGCCTCCGGAAGAGAAGCCGCCGCCGGAACCAGTTGAAGAACTTGTGGTGGCAAAAGCTGAACTGAATACTGTATCAAAAGACTTGAACATACTGCTATTCAATCGTCCACTGCTATCAGTCATAAAGTATAAGTAGGTAGAATCCCCTAAGGAAAAATCTTGATTACTTATGACCAGTTTTAATTTTGAAATTACTTTATCTGCTACTCCCAGGGAGATAGCATACACCAGATAATGTTCCCAGACTACTATAGAGGGGATTTCGTAATCTTTCATATTGCTAAAATCTAATAAGAATTTTTTAAATGCCCTCCATTTGGTATATTCATTAACTCCCATTTGAGTCTTTTTTCTTATCAATGCACCATAGACTATCACCGCAAAGCCAGTGAAGATGACAGTAAACAATAAGGGTATTATAATAAATACCTGTGCTCTTAATAGGATTCCCAGGACAAACAATAAAAATATTGCAGCCAATTCCATTAAAACTACCTTACCAGCGGCTTTTAATCCTTCTTTCGATTCACCGAAATAATTATACTTTTTAAATTCATCTCCCACTTTTTTTACCCATTTAGAATAATTGCTCCGAAAACTGCTCTGGGTTCTTGATGCCTTAGCATAGTCTTTTATTTCTTTTAAAGTAACACTCGCTCCATCACCGATAGAATAAAAAAGCCAATGGATTAAATATGCTTCATGTTCTTTTAAATTAGCATTATCGCCTTCTTCGGTTAATATAAATTTATAATCCTTTTTTCTTCCTGCTTGAATCTCTTCAATCTTTAAATATTTCTTGCGTACTAAATCCATCAAAGTTGCCATAATATCTTTACTGCCCACCCCCTGGATACTCATTAATTTACTCAAAACTGCGGGGGTAATATCCTGGGGTAATTCACGGTAATAATCCATTTCAACTTCTGGCTTAAGTTCCCTATCATATTTAAAATAAAGCCGAATAGCCTGGAATATATTAAATAAAATTACCAATGGAATTAATAAGATAAGTATGATGTTAAAACCTTTCCCTCGATCTGCTTTTTTAGCCCATCCTAATTCCTCTTTCATTATTTCAGCAAATTTATTCTGGTTAATTATCTTACTACTATCGGGAATCATACTGGTAGGAAATAATATCCTTGCTTCCACCATTTCTCCCGAAGACAATCCAAAAACCTCATATGCTATCTTTCCGTCCTCCTGGATAGATACTTTTCCGCTTAATGGGCCATGCCCAAACACTTTTAGTTCTTCTGTAGAAACTTCTGCAGACGGGAGCTCTATTTCTATTTTAATGTGACCGATGGGAGAAGTATTGGTTTTATCAAAAAATTTCCAGTAAAATTCTGCAGTATCATTGTATAAAGTTGCAACATTTTTTAACTGGTACTCCAGTAAAAATAATTTTCTTTCATTACTGGATGCATCATAAATCTTATAAGTGACCATATCCCCGGTAGTACTTTGGTCATAATTTAATTCTTTATCTGTAGGCAAATATTCAGAAGCTTTAAAATACTGCAGACCATCAGACCCTTTCATTCCTATCGTTCTAATTATCCCATTAAAATCACCGTTAAAATTATACTCAAAAATTTCGCTTACCTGAATATCACCATTTTCTAATATTTTCACCTGAGCTTGATAATCAGTTATTTTAAAACTCCGCTCTGCACAGGCAATAAAAGTAGCAAAGGAAAATAGTAAAATAATCAATAAAGCAAAACCTATTAATTTTTTTACTTTCATTTTAACCACCCCCTGTACCAAAAACCCTACCGCCACTGAAATGGGTGACGATAGGGTTCTTGAGTTTAAACTAAATTTTCATTTTTTAAGGTAAAGCAGGAACTAAGATAGTTTGACCGGGGAGAACTAATCTGGGATTTTCCAGGTCATTCATCTTATCTAATTCTTCCCAGGTAAGATTATATTTTCCAGCAATCTCCCATAAGGTCTCTCCTGGTCGTACCACATAAGTAGAAACTTTCAATATTCCTTCATCGATGAGTTCGAAAACGTTCAGTGCTTTTACATTCAGGGTACGGCCATCCTCGGAAGTAGGAATACCCAACTCACCTTTTCTTACCATATCGAAAATTGCTTCTTTGAAAGGAGATTCAAGGTCTACTCCGGTTATCTTCCAGTTGTTGTCGACTGTGGGAGCTAATACTCCACCTTTTTCTTCTTTAACATATTTTACAATCATCGCTTGAATTCTACCGGCATCCTGCAGAGTCTCATAGGAATCATAATATCTATCGTCCATAGTTACCAATCCTAATCCCAGTAATGTTCCAAAACGATAATTATTTAAAGAAAGTGTGTAGATTCTGCTATCGTCTAAAGGTTTACCGTTAAATAGAACATTCTCCACACGTTCCCCGGCTGGTTTGGAGAGATTTACTTCATAAGTAAGTCCGGAGAACATATCATAGTTATAACCACGAATATCAGGATTAAAACTGACGGTTACATCTCCATCTTTGTAAGTGTTGTAATAACTGGCAGACCATTCCATATACTTCTTCATATTTGCACCGGTAATCTTTGTTCCTACCAGGGTGTTGGGATATAAGTAAATAAAGGCAACGTCTTTCTTTTTGAAGGGTCCTTTTAGTAAGTTTGAACCAAAATTAAAGAGTGCTGCTGAGGAAAGATCTGAATCAGTGTAGAACATTTGTACTTCATTAATTAGATCAATTACCGAAGTATCTACTAATTGAGAGGTAGGTATGGTGGTTATTTTAGCTTCTCCGGTAATATAATCAGGAGAGGCAATAAAATCAGCGGCAATCTCTCCTACTACTAGATTGGCATCAGCAATAGATTGATCATGAACAAATTTAAATTCTGCTAAAACGTCTTCATCCTCTTTTACTGTTTTAGTTAAAAGATTTTCTGTAACCACTTCCACTACTTTCCACTTATCATCTGTTTTTTCCAATTTGATTGCTGCTTTGGCTAAAGCCCATCCCCATTTCCCCGGCTCAATTATGTGCACTCCGTTGGTTACTTCATTATATTGCGAATGGGCATGTGCGGCAAAGATTACCGAAAATTCCGGGCAGGCTTCAGCGATTGTTTTTGAGCCTTCATAACCATGTTCCCCATCTGGACCTAAATGGAATGCTCCAATCAGGACGTCATATTTGCCCTCAAGTTCCGCAATAACCTTTTTAGATTGCTCTACTGTACCGGGAAAAGTTAATCCTTTAAAATGTTCCGGAGTGCTCGCTTCCCACAGAGTAATATTAGGTGGAGTCATACCTACGATAGCAACACGTACACCGTTAACCTCAAAAATTTCATAAGGTTTAACAAAATAAGTTCCGTCGGTTTTTAAGATATTAGCGGATAAAACTGAATTTTTAAAAGTTGCTACATTTTTTTCTAAAAAAGCTTTTTCATAATTGAACTCGTGGTTTCCAACGACCCACACATCATAATTTAAAAAATTTAATCCTTCAATCATGGGATGTATAGGTAAATCGTTAAATAAGTCCGCACTGTTGTCCTGAACCGTATCTCCACAGTCAATTAAAAGCGCATTAGGAGCAATCGCCCTTTCCTGTTTTACCAGGGTGGAAATTTTTGCAAGCCCGGTGTCATCGTCATACGAATCAATAGCATACTCATAGGGGTAAATGCGCCCATGCAAGTCTACAGTCTGCAAGATGGTAATGGTAGTCGTGTCTGCAGCAAAAGCATACGAGAAAAGCAAGCCAAAAACTAAAGTCAAGGTCAGTAAAATCGGTAGTACTTTGTATTGTCTTTTCATTTTAAAAATCCTCCCTTTATATTTTTGTGCCCAGGGATTATTCCCGGTCACATTTTCTATATTGTTTTCTATATTCGATAAAGCATCTTAAAAACCCTTTTTTTTATTTAAAATTTTTTTATTTTTTTAAAAAACCCTCATCTTCCCCAAACATTCACAACTATTACCCCAGCCAAAGCAATTGCCCCTCCCGCTAATGATAAAAAGATAGGTATCTCTCCTAACCATATCCAGGCAATTAATATGGCTAATACCGGGGATAAATAAAGATAGCTCCCGGCTAAAGAAGCTGGGATTCGGGAAAGAACATATGACCAGGTAATATAGGCCAAAGCGGCCGGGAAAATACCCATATAAATAATGGCTAATGTTGCCTCAATCGGCGCATTTTTAATATTCTGGAATAAACCTCGTGAAAAAAATAATTGAAAAAAAGTTCCACTCCAGATTGCATAGGTAACAAATTTTAAAGGTGAGTATTTCTTTAAATAAGGTTTTTGTAAAACAAAATAAAAACTCGTACTTACGGCAGCTAATAAAATCAAAAAAGCCGCCGGTTCAAATCTAACTCCTTCGCCTTCCCCTATGGCAACCAAGCTTACTCCTAAAAAACTGATGATAATCCCTATCCAGCCCCAAATATTAATTTTTTCTTTTAAAATAAACATAGCCAGAATAGCAGTAAAAATTGGACCAGAGGCAATTAAAAGACTAGCAGAACCAGCAGTTACTTTTAATTCTCCGAAGGTGAGGGCGAGATGATAAACGGTTATTCCTAAAAAGCCAAGAAAAAATATTGCAGGCAGATCTTTTCTTTCAGGTAAGGGCATGCGGGTAGCTATAGCATAAACTAATAAAACTAATGAAGCTGTTAAAAAACGAAAAAGGACTAAATTCCCCGGACTATAAGCTTTTAATCCCATCCTAATACCGGCAAAAGCAGATGCCCAAAAAATTAGAGTTACGGCTATCGCCATTATAATGCGGAAATCAATAGAAACCTTTTCTTGCCTGCTATCTTTGCTCATATTTTATTTCCTTTATTTAAAATATTTAATTACTACTATTATTTTTATTTTTTTATCTTTATAAAAAAATATACTATTTGGTTAGTACATTTAGAGGTTAAATAGTAAACAAAAGTATATCACACTTCTATTAATATGGTGATTTAAAATAAAATTCCTATTGAAGTTTACTTTTCTTTTCTACCACAATCTCTTTCTGTCGTCCTTTCTTCTTTAAATCCTTCTCAACATAAATTGCTTTTCCGGTAAAAGGGTCTATTTCAGTGTAATACATCAGAGTAGAATAGGTTGAAGGAGTGGGGGTAAATACCTGGACTTGTTCCGGATTAAGTTTCAACTCTTTAGAAGTATATTCTTTTAATCTGTACATATCTTCTTCCCTGCATCCCGGATGAGCGGCAATTAAATAATAAGTTAAAAATTGTTTCTTCTTCTGTTCTTTATTTATCTGTATAAATTTATCCCTAAATCTTTTTAGATACCCCTGATCAGGTTTGCCCATTTTTTCCAATATATTATTTTCCGTATGTTCAGGGGCAATTTTAAGTTGGCCGGAGATATGATACTTAACTAATTCGCGTAAATATTTTTCTCCGTATTTTTGGTCACCCAAGACCATATCATAGCGTATCCCTGAGGCAACAAAAACCTTTTTTATCCCCTCAATCTGCCTTATTTTCTTTAAAATTTCCATCTG
>DASRMF010000126.1:0-7983 GCA_035648055.1 Atribacterota bacterium | reverse complement strand
TGGAAGTGGGCTGGGATGAAGAAGTAGGACTAAAGACTGAAATAATTCCCTTGACTCGGCCCTATGGTCTTTGGACAGGAAATGTTTTTCAAGGGATAGTAAAAGTTAAGGGAGAAGCAGTCCCTTATGCGGAAATAGAAGTAGAATATTACAATCAAGATGGCAAGGTTAAATGGCCTGCTGACACTATGATTACTCAGGTAATTAAAGCTGATCAGAATGGTGTATTCACTTATGCTATGCCTAAGGCAGGTTGGTGGGGCTTTGCCGCTCTTAATGAGGACGAAGAGAAAATAAAGCAAAATGGGGAAGAAAAGTCAGTGGAAATCGGAGCAGTGCTCTGGGTCAAGACTTACGATATGTAATAAATAAATAGAAGGGAAATATTTTATGCATATTTCAGAAGGAATACTATCTGCACCGGTATTAGTTACAGGTGCAGTTTTGACTGCTGCAGCAGTAGGATATAGCTTAAAAAAGATGGAACATAAGGAAGTACCTAAGGTGGCAATCCTATCTTCCGTTTTTTTCGTGGCTTCTTTAATTCACGTTCCCGTCGGTCCTTCAAGTGTACATCTAATTCTAAATGGAATTATAGGGGTATTATTGGGTTGGTCCGCCTTTCCGGCAATATTGGTTGCTCTTACCTTACAAGGTGTGCTCTTTCAATTTGGAGGAATTACCACCTTGGGAGTAAACACTTTTAATATGGCCTTACCGGCTATTATCTGTTTTTATCTGTTTAATTGGGGGATTAAAGGGGAGAATAATTTTATTGCCCTGACCCTGGCCTTTGTTTGTGGATTTCTGGCGGTGTTATTAAGTGGAGTTATGGTAGCAGCTGCCTTGATCTTTACCGGAGAACCATTTATGCAGGTAGCTAAATTGGTTCTAATTGCCCATTTGCCGGTGATGATTTTAGAGGGAGTGTTAACTGTATTTTGTATAGGATTCTTGAGGAAAGTTAGACCGGAAATATTAGATATATGATTACACAGATTGATTAAAAAATATAGTAAAAGTCATGTTGGAGAGATAAGATGAAAAAAAAATTGTATTTAATTTTGATATTTATATTTTTAATTATTATAATGATAAATATTTCGGCCTTTGCCCATAAAGTCAATATCTTTGCCTATGTAGAAGGAGATAAAGTTTACACCGAAAGTTATTTTAATGATGGCAAAAAGTGTGTAGATTCAAAGATTGAAGCATTTGATAACCAGGGGAATAAACTATTGGAAGGTTTAACTGATGGAGAAGGGATGTTTTCTTTTGAAATCCCCCCTGGAGATGGAGATTTAAAGTTAGTTCTTACTGCCAGTATGGGACATCGGGCAGAATATATTATTCGAGCCGATGAATTAGGAGACATTAAGGGTTTAATTGAAGAAAACATTGAAGAACCCGTATCTGCAGTTTCTCCCGAAAGTTCTTCGGTTGACTTGAAAGAAATTCAATCAATAATTGAAGAAACTCTGGATGAAAAGTTAAAGCCGGTTATGAGAGAGATGAGAGAGATTAAGAAGTCTCAAGAGGATAGAATTTCGCCTACCGAGATAATCGGAGGCATAGGTTACATAATTGGTATTTTTGGAATTGTCGCTTATTTTTTAAGCCGTAAAAAATAATTTAAAATTTTATTTTCAGGTGGTTAATTTGATTAAAGAAAAATTTTCAGAAGGAGATTCCTTTTTTCATAGGCTCGATCCACGGGTAAAGATTATCGTGGCTTTATTCTTTTCAGTAATTGTTGCTGTTACCGATAAATATACCTCAGTGTCAGGTGCTTTATTATTTGCTGTGGGGGCAGTGGCTGTCGCCCACTTAAATACTAAAGAAATAATTTCCCGTCTATTAGTAGTGAACAGTTTTATCTTTTTATTATGGTTAATGCTCCCCCTTACCTTTCCCGGTAAAAATATTTACACTTTAGGCTCATTAAATATTTCTCGGGAAGGAATCAAATATGCCCTCTTAATTACCATAAAATCTAATTCTATTATTTTAGCTGGAATCGCTCTTCTTTCCACCTCTTCAATATTTAATCTGGTTCACGCCTTGCGTCATTTACATCTTTCTGATAAACTAACTCAGTTGTTTTTCTTTACTTATCGTTATACCCAAACTATTCACTCTGAATATATCAGATTAAATAATGCTTTAAAAATAAGAGGTTTTAAAGCCCGGACTAATTTCCACACTTACAGAACTTATGCTTATTTAGTGGGAATGATGTTGGTTCGGAGTTATGACCGCTCCAAAAGAGTTTATAATGCTATGCTTTGCCGGGGGTTCAAGGGAAAATTATGGACTTTAAATCATTTTGTTTTTAAAAAATCGGATTTTGTAGCGGGGGCTGTGATGATTAGTTGTATTATGGGATTGGTGTTATTACCGTGAAAGAAAAAAAGAACGAAGCTGTAATCAAAATTAACGACCTTTCCTTTGCTTATCCCTCCCGGGATTATGTATTTAAAAAGTTCAATTTTAATTTTTCCAAAGGAGAAAGGATAGGTTTGGTTGGGCCCAATGGAAGTGGAAAGACCACTCTTTTCCATCTTATTATGGGACTTCTACATCCATCAGAAGGAAAGATTGAGATTTTTGGAAAAGAGAGAGCAGTAGAGAATGATTTTATTGAAATTAGAGAAAGAATTGGCCTTCTTTTTCAGGATCCGGATGATCAATTATTCAGTCCTACTGTTGCCGAAGATATTGCTTTCGGACCTCTAAACTTAAGAAAAAATCATCAGGAAACTAAAAAAATCTTGAAAGAAACTTTAGAGACCCTCGGGTTAGCTGGCTTTGAAGATAGGATTACTTATAATCTTTCCTATGGTGAGAAAAGGTTGGTTTCTCTGGCTACGGTATGGGCAATGCAGCCGGAGATTTTATTGCTTGATGAGCCTACAATCTGGCTTGATGATAAAACTATCGAAAAGATAGTTCAAATTTTAAATAGCCATCCTCATTTATCTTATATAATTATCTCTCATGATAAACAATTCTTGAAAGAGACTACTAATTGTACTTACCTGATGGATAATGGAAAGATAAAGAAAAAATAATTTTTTTATTTTTATTTTTAAAAATCTTTGTTATAATAAAGCTACAATGTTTCTTTACGAGATACGATTTACGAGATACGAGATACGAAATAGGGGGAGAGGAAATGAAAATTGGAATTATAGGGATGCCTTTAACCGGGAAGACTACTCTATTTAATCTTCTAACTGGCCAACGTAAAGAGGTTTCTGCATTTTCTACAAAAGGCACAAAAAATATTGGCATTGCTACCGTTTACGATCAGAGAATAGAATATTTAAGTTCCCTTTATCATCCCAAAAAAACCACTTATGCTGCCATTGAATTTGTGGACATTGGTGGGATTTCTCCCGAGTTACCAACAAAAGAAAAGGTAGAGATATTTAGTCTTATCCAGGATGCTGAGGCCTTGCTGTTTGTAATCAGATTATTTGAAGACCCGGCGGTTACTGGTGAGACAGATCCGGTTGTTCAGATAGAAAATTTAAAGTGTGAACTTTTATTTAGGGATTTAGAGGTAGTAGAAAATCGATTAGGACGTTTAGAAAAAACAAAGCGGAAATTGACTCATGAGGAATTGGTAGAGATGGAGATTTTAAAGAAATGTAACCAGGGACTGAGCGATGATCAGTTTCTTTCTAATCTTGAATTCTCTGAGGATGAATTAAAAAAGATAAGCGGTTTCGGTTTTTATACCTTAAAACCGATTATTATTGCCTTGAATCTTGGCGAAGAGCAATTTAAAGCAAAATTATATCCCCAAAAGGATAAATTGGTTCAGGTTATTGGGGATGGTAATATGGCCAGTTTAAGCATTTGTGGCAAGATGGAAATGGAAATAAGTCAACTGGAACCGGATGAGAGGCAAATATTTTTAGAAGATTTGGAACTAAAAGAATCGGGGATTGAAAGATTATCACGGGTGTGTTATCAGCACCTGGGATTGATATCTTTTTTCACTGTGGGAGAAGACGAAGTGAAGGCCTGGACTATTAAAAAAGGGACTATTGCCAAAAAAGCTGCCGGAAAAGTACATTCCGATATAGAAAGAGGCTTTATTCGGGCAGAGATAGCCAGATATCAGGATTTGGTTGCCCTTGGTTCCATGCATGTGGTAAAAGAAAAAGGGCTGCTAAAGATTGAAGGTAAAGGTGCTATAATTGAAGACGGAGACATAATTAATTTTCGATTTAACGTTTAAAACAAGTTATTCAATATCTTCTCCAACTTCTATCTCTTATTTCCTTAACTAAATACTCTATACTATATACTAGATATTTATTTCTTTACGAGATACTAATTCATTCTAGCTCCTATTTTCTTTTTCTTTTTTCACTATATACTACATACTATATACTCGATACTAATTTAATACTTGACAAAAATATTTTTTTATATTATAATCACTACTAAAGTAATAGTAATAGTAGTAAATAAGCGAGGTGATTTTGTGAGGCTTTCTACCAGAGCGAGATATGGGACAAGGTTAATGTTAGAATTAGCCTTAAATTTTAGTAAAGGGACCATCTTTTTAAAGGATATTGCCGAAAAGGAAGAGATTTCCGAAAAATATTTAAGTCACCTGGTTATCCCCCTTAAGGCAAGCGGGTTGATAAGTTCTTCTCGAGGAGCCCATGGAGGATATCAGTTAGCCAAATCTCCTTCCCAAATAACTCTCAAAGAGATTGTGCAAACTTTGGAAGGGGAGATAAGTTGTGTGGAATGCGTAAAAAATCCTTCTGTTTGTCCCAGGGTTTCCAAATGTGCGACTCGAGGTATCTGGGAAAAATTAGATGAAAAAATTTCCGACGAACTTAACTCAGTTACTTTAGAGGATTTAATGAACTCGCAAAAGGAAATAAACTAATTATTGCTATAGCATTTTACGAATATTAAATAAGCAAAAGAGGTGAAATTTTTATGAAAGTGTTGATTATAGTTTTTGTAATATTATTTATGTTTCCAGTTCTTGCATTTGCAGACACAGAGGGCTGTGGACTTATAGGGGGGTGGAATCAAATGATGAATTTTGGATATGGAGGAGGAATATTTATGATGTTCATGTTTGCAATTGTTATTGGATTAATAATTTATTTTATTATCTCTAATACAAAATCTAATAGGTATACTGGAGGGGATAGCGAAACTTCCTTAGATATTGCCAAAGAACGATTTGCAAAAGGAGAAATTACCGAAGAAGAATTCGAAAAAATGAAAAAAGCTTTGAAAAGGTAGCTAATTTCTTATACTGAATATAAAATAGTTATAAAAAATTACGAAATAAAAAGATATTTAGGAGAAAATTATGAACCTGTTATCAGCTATCGGCAGTATGCCGCTTATTGAGTTAAATAATCTAAATGGAAATTCAAAGATAAGAATTTTTGGCAAGCTTGAAGGAAGTAACCCTGGCGGTTCAATCAAAGATCGTCCTGCCTATTATATGCTTAAAAAAGCAGAGGAGTCAGGGGAACTTATCAGTGGAAAAACAATACTTGAACCTACTTCGGGCAATACCGGAATTGCTCTGGCAATGATAGGAGCAGCTAAGGGATATAAAGTTAAACTTTGTATGCCCGAATGTGTTAGTATGGAAAGACGTCGGATTATTGAAGCCTTTGGTGCTGAAGCAGTGCTTACTCCGGCAAAGGAAGGGACTGATGGTGCCATCAGGAAGGCTCATCAGCTTATTGCCGAAGAGCCGGGCAAATATTATATGCCCAATCAATTCGAAAATGAGAATAATGTCCTTGCCCATTATGAGACCACCGGACCGGAAATATTTTCCCAAACCAAGGGAGAAATAGATGTATTTGTAGCCGGTATGGGGACCGGAGGAACTCTAATGGGGACGGGTAAATATCTCAAGGAAAAGAAACCGCAAATTAAAATTATAGGAGTTGAACCAACAATGGGACATAAAATCCAGGGGCTTAAAAATATGCAGGAATCAATTGTCCCCAAGATATACCACTCAGAAAAATTGGATGAGAAGATTATTATTGAGGATGAACCGGCTTATGAGATGACAAGATTACTTGCTATCAAAGAAGGTATTTTTGTAGGCATGTCCAGTGGTGCTGCAGTAGTAGGAGCCTTGCGTATAGCCAAAAAGATGCACTCTGGAATAATTGTTGTAATTTTACCTGATCGGGGAGACAGATATTTAAGTACTACCTTATTCAGGTCAACATGTGGAAAGTGTCCACCGTAAAATATTGTGTTTTTAAAAAATTAAAGTTTAGTAATTTAAGAGGAAGCAATTATGGCTTTAGACCACAGAAAAAAAATTAAAATTAAGATTTCTGGAATGACTTGCGCAATGTGTGCTGCAACAATTGAGAAGTCATTGATAAATCTAAATGGTGTCATCAATGCACAAGTAAATCTTGGAAATGAGAGCGTTGCAGTAGAATATGACTTTTTAAAGCTAAAGTTTACTGATTTAGACAAAGCCATAAGGGACGCAGGTTACCAAATAATAAACGAAAAAGTCGTTTTAAAAATTGGAGGGATGACTTGTGCTTCTTGCGTAAAAACAATCGAAAATTCTCTCCTGAGATTAGATGGAACCGTAGAAGTTAATATTGATCTTGCTGGTGAAAAGGCGATTGTTATTTATAATCCAAATATTGTAACCCAAGACGACATGAGAAAAACTATTGAAGAAACCGGATACCAATTTTTGGGAATTGAAGGAGAAGAAATAAAAGATTTTGAAAAAATTACCAGAGAAAAAGATTTAAAAGTAAAACGTAACCAAATTATTGTAGGATTTGCTGCCGGTATTCTTTTAATGATTCTTATGTATGTTCCAATTAATTTACCTTTTCCGATGGCCTACCTTATGTTATTTATTGCCACACCTACTTTTATTTATATAAGTCATCCTATTTTTACTGCTGCTTATCGTTCTTTAAAAAATAAGAGTTTAAATATGGATGTAATGTACTCTATGGGGATAGGAGTTGCTTTTATAGCAAGTCTTTTGGCTACTTTTAATTTTATACTTTCCAGTAAATTTTTATTTTATGAAACAGCAGTCTTTTTAGCTACATTCCTTACAATGGGGCGATATTTGGAAGCAAAGGCAAAAGGGAAGACTTCAGAAGCTATTAAAAAATTAATGGGCTTACAACCAAAAACAGCTGGTGTTTTAAAACCAAAAAATATAGATATAGAAATTTTATATTTTAGTGATTGTCCGAACTACAATAAATCAGTAGAACAGATAAAAAATGCTCTAAAGGAGTTGAATATCTCTGTCCCACTCAAGCTAACAGAAGTGACTAAAGAAAATTTTAAAGATTATTCCTTTTACGGGTCACCAACTATTTTAGTGAATAAAAGAGATATAGAAGGAAAAATTAGTAAATTGTTTGGCTGCAGAGTTTACAATTATAATAATAAAATTTTTAGATATCCACCTAAAGGCATATTGATTAGTAAATTGCTCTCAATTTTCGAAGAACAGGAAATATCTATAGAAAAGGTGGCATTAAATGATATATTAATAGTTAAACCAGGAGAAAAAATTCCCGTAGATGGGGAAGTTATTGATGGTGAGAGCTATGTGGACGAATCAATGATTACAGGAGAGTCCATCCCATCATTGAAAGAAAAAGGTGACAAGGTAGTGGGAGGAACTATTAATAAAAATGGTGTAATAAAATTTAAAGCAACTAAAATAGGAAAAGATACCATGCTATCTCAAATCATAAAACTTATAGAAGAAGCTCAGAGCTCAAAGCCGCCTATTCAAAGAATTGCAGATAAAGCAGTAAATTATTTTATTCCTATAGTATTAGCAATTGCTATTTTATCCTTTGTGGTATGGTATTTAATCCTGGATAATAGTTTTCTTTTCGCGTTAACTAATTTAATTTCAGTTCTGGTTGTAGCTTGCCCGTGTGCGCTTGGCCTGGCTACTCCTAC
>DASRMF010000125.1:0-11325 GCA_035648055.1 Atribacterota bacterium | reverse complement strand
TAGGCCTCTAATTAAATAAAATTAATGAGAAAATAGCGACGGCAGGTTCATTTCCTTAACAAGATAAGGGGTGAAGAGGAAATTTCAGAACTACTTGAGGTTGTCCTGGAAGAAAAGAGAAGAGAAATCATAAAAGAGTGGATTGAAAAGGGCAAAATAAGTTTAAAAGGAGCTATAAAAGGTTAAAAATATAAGAATTGTAATTTTATCTGTCAGGAACTTATTTCGGGCTCATCTTCAGATTAGAAAAGAGTAGGGCTTGAAAAAATTATCAGAAACCCATAAAATATAAAGTTGAAGTTATTCAACAACAGAAAGTGAGTAAATGTTAATGAACGAAAAAATATTTAAAAATATTAAAGATGCAATAGAGGATATATATAATGGAAAAATGGTAGTAATTGTAGATGGTGAAGATAGAGAAAACGAGGGAGATTTAGCTATAGCTGCAGAAAAGGTAAGTCCCGAGAAAATAAATTTTATGGCTAGATACTGTCGGGGCTTAATTTGTACGCCGGTTAATGAAGAAATAATTAACAGATTAAATCTTTATCCTATGGTTCCTCATAATCCGGACCCTGATGCTGCCGCCTTTACCGTATCTGTGGATGCCAAAATAACTAAAACGGGTATTTCGGTCTATGATAGAGCAAAGACAATTCTTACCCTTATTGATTCGCAATCAAAACCGGATGATTTTAAAAAACCGGGGCATATCTTTCCTTTAAGAATAAGAAGGGGCGGGGTTCTGGAAAGAGCAGGGCATACTGAAGCAGTAGTCGATTTGGCAAAATTAGCCGGACTATACCCCGCAGGTGTAATTTGTGAAATTTTAAATGAGGACGGTACTACTTCAAAAATGCCCGAGCTTAAAGATTTTATAAAAATTCATAATTTAAAGATGGTTACCATTGAGGATTTAATACAATATCGAATTGAGTACAAACAATAAAAAATATAAAACCTACGGTAGAAAATCAAATAGTAGAATTCGCATAAGGATTGTAATTACAAAGTTACAATCCTTATTTATTTTGTAGTGACCTATTTATTCTAATGTCGAATATTGAGACCCCAATAGACTTACTTAGACTTAGATAGAAGACTGGCTCGGGTTATGGCTTTAGTGCCGAATTTTTCTCTTATTTTATCTAAAGATTGGGTAAGTTGTTCCAGCTTATCACCTTTTTTATCCTCTTCGTCTATTAAAAATTTTAATTGTTTTATTCCATTTCCTAAGGTAAGATTGGAGAGTTTTATCCCTAAAAGTCTAACTCCGCCTTTTTTATGCCTTACTTTATCCAGGAGTTCCACGACTGTTTTAAAGATGATATCATCAAGATGGGTAGGATTTTCTAAAGTCTTAGACCTATTAAAGGTAATAAAATCTTGAAACCTTATTTTTAAAGTAATGGTCCTGCCCTTATAACCTTTTTTTCGGGCAGTATAACCAACCAGTTGGGAAATTTTTAGCAGTTCTTTTATTAGAACTGTTTTTTCGGTTATATTGGTGCTGAAAGTTGTTTCTTTGCCGATAGATTTTGCTGTTGATGGAGGAGTAACCGGACTTTTATCTATTCCTTGTGCCAGAAGTTTCATTTTTTCCCCGTTTTTCCCCAGAAGGTTTTCCAATATAGAATCAGGCATCCGGGCTAATTGTTCTACCAGGTAAATACCGGATTTTTTTAGCAGCTCTTCTGTCTTTTTCCCTATGCCCCAGAGGGAAGATACGGGAAGGGGATAGAGGATTTTTTGAATATCTTTGGACGGGATAATGTAAAAACCATCCGGTTTTCCCAGGTTGGTGGCTATCTTGGCTAAGAATTTATTTTCTGCTATTCCCAGCGAAATATTGAGTCCTAATTCTTGATAAACTCTTTCTTTAATTTTTCTGCCGATGGTTTCGCTTGAGCCAAAGAGCGATTCACATCCTGATACATCTAAGAAAAGTTCATCTATACTCAACGGCTCTATCAAAGGAGTGTAATCGCTGCAAATTTGAAAGAATTTTTTAGATGCTTCTACGTATTTGTTCATTTGAGAGGGGACAAAAGTTCCTTTGGGGCATTTTTGGCGGGCTTCCCAGATAGGCATACCGGCATGAACACCGTATTTACGGGCTTCATAGGAGGCTGCACAGACCACTCCACGGTTTGAATTTCCGTCTTTTCCGTCGGCACCGCCTGCTCCTCCCACAATAAGAGGTTTTCCTTGATAAGCCGGATTATCTCTTTGCTCTACGGAGGCAAAAAAGGCATCAAGATCCAGATGAATTATAGATAATTGTTCCTGCTCGTTCATTGTCTTTCTTTCTCTGTTTCTGTAATTTCTCCGGTTTCTATTTCTTCTTTAAGAAGTTTGATTAACATCAGGGCATTTTTAACTGCTTTACCTTTATAATGATTATTCATAAAAATATACTGGTCGGTGGTTTTTTCGGCAATCTTTTTTATTTTAGGTATCCATTCTTTTAATTCTTCTTCGGTATATAGATAATCGTATCTTTGATAGGCTTTTTCGTGTTCCCACCAATTAACCTTGTTTCGACCGTGAAATCTAATATAACCCAGATTAGAAGTAGCTTCAGCTATGGGCGGGATTAAACCTTTGAGTTGGGGTTGGTCTACACAGCAAAAACCTATGTTGTTATTTTTTAAAATTCTGAATATTTCGTTATTTATCCAGTAAGAATTTCTAAATTCTACCACCAGGGGTATATCCTCCATTCTTTCCTTGAAGCGGAGAAGGTAATCCCGATTGGAGGGAGTATTATGAAAAGAATAGGGGAATTGAGCTAACACGCAGGCAAATTTACCTGCCTCCAGCAAGGGTTTTATGGATTCCTTAAAATCATTAAAAATAGCGGGATTTTCTTCCCGGCTGTGAGTCATTCCTTGATTGGCTTTTACTGCAAATTTAAAATCAGCAGGGACCTTTTGCTGTAAATAATAAAAGGAGGCCGGATGAGGGATACGGTAATAGGTAGAATTAATTTCAGAAACCTTAAACTTTTGGGCGTATAATTTTAGCATATCCTTTTTATCAGTATTTTCGGGATAAAAGGTTCCTATCCAATCTTCATAACTATAACCAGAAGTACCGATATACAGCATATTTATTATTTTTTTCCTCCGTTGAATCGTCTTAAAACTCCAATAACCTTACCCAGGATAATCGCATCTTTGGTGTTTATGGGTTTGTAAAGAGGATTGGAAGGTTGTAGAGTAATCTGATCAATATTTTTATATAATCTTTTTACTGTAACTTCTTCCTGATTTAGGAGGGCGATGACAATGTCTCCGTTGTCAGCATCCTGCTGGGGCTTAACCATAACATAATCGCCATCAAGTATGTGGTCTCCGATCATACTATCGCCTTCAACTTTTACCATAAAGCTTTCTTCACTTCCGGAAAGTTGCTCCGGTATAGGTATAACTTCGGTGATATCTTTTAATGCCCACATGGGTTTTCCTGCAGCTACACTCCCCACCACAGGCACTTTCCTGGTCTGGGGTATAATTCTAATGGCTCGAGATCTCTCTTTCTCCCGATGAATATAACCTTTCTTTTCCAGGATGGTAAGATATTTATGGGCAGTAGCAGAGGAAGTTACTCCCACAGCTTTACAGATTTCCCGAACAGTGGGCGGATAACCGTTTTCTCTGATATTTTTTTGAATCAACTCAAGAGTTTTTTTATGATTTGGGTCAAGGGAATCTTTTTTAAACATGTTTAGTCTCCTTTAATTAAGTAATAATTTAATTTGCTATAATTATTCTATTAACACAATTTATTATCTTGTCTATATTATAAAATAAACATATGTTTATTGTCAAGTTTTTCTGATAAAATTTTTAGTCGGGTTTTGAAATTTAAATTCTTGACAATTATAGATACGTATGATAGGTTTATCATGTTAAATCTTAATTGTATATTTCTCTTTCTTAACTCGATACTGTTTTGTTAGTGTAAACTTTAATTGTGTAGTTAGAGTGGAGTAATTAAATTTTGAAATTTTAATGTTGTATTGTATACTATAATTTATAAATTAAGAATGAAATTCCGTAAAAATATAATGATTGAGCGAATTGCCACAAACTAATATATTTTAAATATTTTGATATAATTGAAGGGAAAAATTTTATACAATGAGTGCTAAATTAATATATAGTAAATTAAATAATGCAAACCGAAGAAAGTTTTATTTTACTTTAACTCTTGTTTTGCTTTCATTGTTTTCCGTAATTTTCATAACCCAAATTTCTTCTCCCTATGCAATTAATTCTTTTGCCGCCGGCACTCCCAGTTCGGTTAGTTATCCGGTTCACTTAGCCTATTTTTACGAAGTAGGGTGTCATGATTGTGATAAAGTAAAGATTATATTGAAAGATATTTCCGCAAAATATCCTGATAATCTAATCATAGAAAGTTTTGACATTAGTCTAACCGATAGTATGGAAATAGCCGAGTCCTTGGGCGAATTATATCGTATGCCTGAAGAGGAAAGACTTTTGGTTCCGGTTATATTTATAGGGGATGATTACCTTTTTAGAGATGCTATTACCTTTGAAAGTTTAGAGGAATTAATTAAAAAATATTCAACCACAGAAACTGTTCCTCCCTGGGAAAAAGTTAAGGAAAAAGACCTTACTGCCCAAGATAGATTAATAGCTCGTTTTCAGTCCTTCGGTCTGGCTGCAGTAGCAGTGAGTGGTTTGATTGATGGTATAAATCCTTGTGCCTTTGCCACTATCATCTTCTTTATTTCTTATCTCACTCTAATTAATCGTAAGGGGAGAGACATCCTATGGGTTGGAGGAATATTTGCTCTATCCGTCTTCCTGACCTATTTTTTAATCGGAACCGGGGCCTTAAAGATGATTACTTCTTTATCTTTTTTACCTTTAGTCCGAAAGATATTCGTTCTAGTTACCGCCGTCCTGGCCTTAATTTTAGGAGTGGTCAGTCTATATGACTATCTCCAATTCAAGAAAAAAGGGACCACAAAAGATGCCAAGCTCCAATTGCCCGCATTTTTAAAGAATATGATTCATTCTGCTATTCGTAAAAATGTAAAGCTGAGTAATTATATCTTAATGGCTGCAGTAACTGGTTTTATAGTTTCTCTTTTAGAGTTAGCCTGTACCGGTCAAATTTATCTTCCTACTATTATGTTTATAAGCACTATTCCTGATTTAAAGACTAATGCTTTATTTTATCTCTTGTTCTATAATCTGATGTTTGTACTGCCTTTGGTTATGGTCTTTGCTTTTACCTACTGGGGGACTACTTCGGCACAGTGGGCTACACTTACTCAAAAGAATTTTGGGAAGATAAAGATGGCAATGACCCTACTGTTTTTTGGATTGGCCGGGTTGCTGTTTTATAGTGGAGTTTTTTACTAATGGTAAATCGATCAATCGGTAAATTGGTCAATTGGAAAATCGGAGAATTAATTAATTAGTCAATCGGCTAATTGACTAATCGGTGAGTTGGAGAATCGATAAATTGGTGAATTAAAAGAGAGGTATTTTAAAATGATTTTTTGGTTAAGGAATAAAAAAAATAATCTTTTAACTATTTTATTAGTAATTGCTTTTTTGGTTTCTTTTTGCTCGTCTGCTTTTTCTTCATCTTTTAAAATAGGTTTCCCTGCTCCTACTTTTACCCTTAAGACTATAGATGGAGAAACCTTTAATTTGGAAGATTACAAAGAAAAACAGAAGCTCCTTATTCTTTACTTTTGCAATAACGAGAGCGAGAATTCAGTATGCGGCATAGAAGAGCTGGCCAAGTATTTTGAAGAATATATCATTGAAGAAAAATACCAGGTAATTATGATAAATACCCATAAAGACTTGAAAGAGGAAGATATTACCCAGATTAAAGAGTTTTGGGCTAATAAAAAAATATCTTTCACTATACTATTAGACAGTCAGGAGGAAGTGAGTAATCTTTACAATATTGAAGTTTTACCCACCACTATTTTATTAGCTAAGAATTTGGTAGCAAAGAGAGTCTATCCGGGCTTAATCTCCAAACAACAAAATTTAATGTTCCAATATATCAGTTATTTCTTGGCTGCTCAAGAAAAAGGGGTCCCCAAGAAAGATAAAAAAGAGGGTGATGGTTGCGATGATGGAACCTGCGACCCTCCGCCCGGGTATTAATAGTGATAATAGAAAAATTGTTTAACATGGAGAATACTAAATAATATGAAGAAATTATTATTAATATCAATGGTGATAGGATTAATGGTATGTTTATTTGTTGGTTGCCTTCCTACTACACCAACAGAAGGAGAACCGGAGCCAGCTGATCGAGTGGTAATGGTAGAACTTTATATGGCTATTGGTTGCTCTCATTGCGAAGATGCTGAACCAATACTAGAACAATTAGTAGAAGAATATGGTTATGACCAGATGATACTGGTAGAAGAGGCATCTGGGGGAGATTATTCTACACTGGAAATCTCTGAAAGGTATAAGGAATTTTATTTTCTTAATTCTACTGATTGGGGTATACCAAATATCTTATTTGACGGATTAAATGATAGAGTTCAGGGTTACTCTTCTAGTAATCCCGATAATCCTGAAGCTTTTATAACAGAAGTAAAAGGTATAATTGACGCCGAACTGGCTAAGGGAGCAAAAATTGTGATTACTGTAGATCCAAGAAATAGTGGTGCAAATACCACCACCATTACCGGCACTATAGAGAATGTAAGCGCTTCTACTTTAAGTAATTTAGAGATAAACGGAATGGTTTTTAAAGAACAACCAACAGCAAATTTAAAATATTCAGTATTTGATATTTTTGAAGAACAGAAAGTTAAAATTAGCTCGCTTTCCCCTGAAGAAACCTTTGATTTTTCTTTCACTATCGAAGGAGTTAATTGGGAGGGAGATAATATGCATGGAGTTATCTTTGTCCAGGCACCGGATAGCCCGACCAAGGAAATTTTACAGGCAGCTTATGTGGAATAGTAAAGACAGTATCAAGTATCGAGTATATAGTATCGAGAGTGAGATTGGTTAATTGGTCAATCGGCCAATCGGTGGATTGGTAAATCGATAAATTAATTAATATAAAATAAAGGAGAAAGTTATGGTTCGTAAAAACAAAATTATTATTATCTTAATAAGCATCGCAGTTATAGTAGGAGCTTTTTTAATATTTTCTAATACTCAAAACAAGTCTTCCCAGCCGCCTACTATTTCTATTTCAGAAGAGGAATGGGATTTTGGAAAGATAAAAGAAGATGAAAGACCCGTTCATATTTTTATAATAAAAAATATCGGAAAAGAAGAATTGATCATCAGCCGGGCACGGGCCTCCTGTGGCTGTACAGCCACCATGCTTTCTTCTGATAATATAAAACCCGGACAATCAGCCGAACTACAGGTCACTTTTAATCCTACCGGCTTTAATGGCATAGTCAAAAAAGATGTCACTATCGAATCTAACGACCCACAGCTCCCCAAGACCAAAGTTACAATAATTGCCGAGGTAGAGCCTATCCCTTCTCCCCAGGCTTTCCTTTCTAATTCTCAATGGGATTTAGGACTAGTTTCCCAGGGGGATGTGCCCACATTTACTTTTACTATTGAAAATAAGGGTGAACTGGATCTGATAATTGATAAGATAGATGCCTCTGAGTATATTCAATACAATACAGAAATTCCCTTAACACTTCTTCCGGGAGAAAAACAGGAAGTAACTTTTGCCTATGATTCCAGCCAGCATGAGTTAGGGGAAGTAAGAGAGAGTGTGCGTATATACTGTAATGACCCCAAGAGAAATGCCTTTTCACTGCGTGTCGATGGTTACATAAAAGAAAAATCTGCCCCCGCAGTAAGTATTTCTCCGGCAGGAACGAGTTTTGATTTAACAACTGATTCCGAAGGTGAAACTATAGGAATGTTTATTCTGGAAAATTCAGGAGAAGAGGGGATAAAAATTACCTCTATAAAGCCTTCAGCCGATTACCTCGTCCCTTTAATATCTGAAATTGAACTAAACCCAGGAGAAAAGGAAAGTCTACAGGTAATCTTATTAAGAGACAAAGTTAAAGATAAAATACAGGAAGGGGAAATAAAGGAATATCTTTATTTAACTGTTGCCATCCCTATTGTAATTAATAAATAACAAATTATTTCACTAAGATTAGTATAATTTTTAATTTAGAAAAAAATATGGCATAGAGGATAAATATTTTTAAAGCAATAATTTGATATCATCATATATAAAGGAGAATACAACAATGGAAGCAACTATAAAGATATTTAAAGCCTTATCTGATGAAACCCGCCTACGTATTTATTTACTTCTACTGCAGGCCGAATTGTGTGTCTGTGAATTGGTAAACATATTAAATATGGAACAATCAAGAATTTCACACAGTGTTAGGATTTTAAAAGAAGCAGGTCTTGTGGTTAATCGGCGAGAGGGCAAGTGGATTATCTATGCAGTAAATCCTGAAACAGAAAACAATAGAATAATTCAGGGTTTAAAGGATGGATTAAAATTGCCAAAACAAGATTTGAAAAATATTACTAAATGCAAGAAAGAAAAGATAAGGGAAAAATTTAAATGCAATTGATTTCTTGATTCATTTACTCTCTTCAACATTCTAAATAGAAAGGGAGTGTAATTATGTGCGATACTATAGTAGCCTTAGGTTCTGCTACCGAAGAAGGTTTTACTCTTTTTGGGAAAAATAGTGATCGAGAACCTGATGAAGCCCAAAATATCCTTATATTCCCCCGCAAAAAGTATAAACCAAATGATACTGTTCAATGTGCCTATTTAACTATCCCCCAGGTTTCAGAAACTGCCAGGGTATTACTCTGTCAACCATTCTGGATGTTTGGCGCAGAGATGGGAGCCAATGAATATGGGGTGGTTATCGGCAATGAAGCAATATTTACCAGAGAAAAACCGGACAAGATAGGTCTAACCGGTATGGATTTAATTCGCTTAGCCCTCGAAAGAAGCCGAACTGCCCGACAGGCATTGGAAGTTATTATTGAATTATTGGAAAAGCACGGACAGGGAGGCAATTGCGGTTATCGATTTAAATTAGAGTATATGAACAGTTTTTTGATTGCCGACAAAAAAGAGGCTTATGTATTAGAGACAGTGAAAACCTGGTGGGCATGGAAGAAAATTGAGGATGTTTGGAGTATATCTAATCTAATATCTTTACAGAAAGATTATGATTCTTGCTCTGAAGGATTAATTAAAAATGCTGTCAATAAAGGTTACTGTAAAAACGAAAAGGATTTTGATTTTCGAAAATGTTATTCCGCTAAATTTATGACCTGGGCTGCCAAGGGCGTGGAACGGGAAAAACGTTCCCGAGCCTTGCTTTCACAAAGAAAGAAGAGATTGACTACTAAAGATTTTATAAATATTTTACGAGATCATGGGGAAAATTCCCAGTGGACTCCTAATCGGGGACCTGGTGCCACCTTGTGCCTGCACGCAGCAGACAAATTATTTCACCGAACCCAAACAGTCTGTTCTCTAGTAGCAAAAACTGGTGAGGGCGGGCAGTTCTTTTATACTACCGGGGCTTCCAACCCTTGCATAAGTCCCTTTTTCCCCGTTTTTTCTACCGATACCGATGTTCCTGGTGAGTATAGCGAGGGGAGTGAAAGCTATAATTCAAAATCTTATTGGTGGGAGAGTGAGCGTTTTCACCGAAAGGCCTTACTAAATTTTAATTCTGCAGAAGCTGAAATTCAACCTTTCATAATTAATTATGAGGAAGAAATAATTTCCTCTATTGAAAACAGTTTAGGCACATTAAATCAAAAACAGATTAATGAATATTTTATCCGAGCCCGAGCCATAGTTAAAAATTGGAATTCTAAATTAGATCGTCTTCCTTCGGTAAATTTAGGATGGAGTTTCAGCCGTTATTGGCGTGGATATAATAAACGAAACGGAATTATTTGAGTTTTAGCAGAATGATTAGTAAAATAGTTAATAAAATAAAAGGAGGAATAATTAAAGATGAAAAGGAATAAAGTTAAATGGCCGGTTATTTTGTTGGCAGTGAGTATGATTTTGTTTTCAGTGGTAAGCCAGGGTTTTTCTCAGAGTGTATCAGAGATACTTAAAAAAGCAGAGAGTAATTATAAAAACTTTAATCAGGATTTTAAGGACATGGCTATAGTTTTTGACGCAAAGATGTATACACCTGAAGGAGAAATGGCTTCAGAGATGAAATTGTTTACCAAGGGAGAAAAATCCAGATCGGAAATTGTGATGCAATTTCCTGAAGCTGCTGGTGTGCCCGAAGGGATGGGGAGCATGCAGACTATAATTATTTTTGATGGCCAGGATAACTGGATGATCTCATCTTTTGCGGGAAAGAAAAAACTTACTAATGAACAAGCAGAGGAGCAGATGCAATATCAAACGGGGATGAATTGGTGGAGCTCTATATCAGATAAGGCAAAGTATGTAGGAATGGAGAGGATTAACAATAGAGAATGTTATGTTCTTGAGATAGAGGCAGAGGGAGATTCTCTTTATAACAAAATATGGGTGGATAAAAATAATCTATTTTTAGTTCAAACAGAGAATAAAAGTGATTCCGGAGAAACAATGCGTATGATATTTTCTGATTTTAGAAAGATTAAAGGTGAGTGGGAATTAGCATACAAGACTGAAGGGTTTATAGATGAAGTACCGATGATGACTATTCTTCTTAAATCTTTCGAAACAAATCAGGGACTTTCTGATGACCTATTTGATGTAGATAAAGTAGAAGTATCTGGCCCAAATATGCAAGAGATGATGCAAAATATGATGCAGCAGGGTAAAAATAATTAGATATTTTTTATCATAAGGGACTGGGGAAGGGGTGTTTTTAATGAAAATATTAGTGGTATTTTATTCGAGAAGCGGCAAAACCAAAAAAGTAGCTGGAAAAATTTCAGAGCTATTAAAATGTGAGATAGAAGAAATTATTGATCTGAAAAACAGGAAGGGAATTCCCGGTTTCTTAAGTGCCGGTTCTGACGCTAACCTGAGAAGATTAACCACAATTAAGGAGATAAAAAATAATCCTTCTTTGTATGACTTGGTTATTATCGGAACTCCTATCTGGTCCTCTAATATTTCTACCCCTATCAGGACATATCTTTCTTTACATAAAGAAGATTTTAAAAATGTGGCTTTTTTCTGTACCCGATTAGGTTCAGATGCCAATAAGGTATTTGATGGTATGAAAAATCTTAGTCAAAAGACCCCGCTTGCTTTACTTGCGCTGACCTCACGAGAAGTGGCAAGGGACCAATATATGCAGAAAGT
>DASRMF010000124.1:0-3635 GCA_035648055.1 Atribacterota bacterium | reverse complement strand
TCTATAAAACCTCTGCAAAACTTGTTTAAAAAACCTGCCAAAGGACTGTCCCCTGGTAGGCTACTATTACGAATTTGGTTTGACAAATATCAGAAAAAGGTATAAAATTCGAAAGTAAAAAAGGACTATTGTATTTTAATTGCTAAATCCCTTAAAAGGGGGAACGGGGAAACCAAGATTTTGGGGTGAATCTCATTAGATTTAGTTATCGCAATGAGTAGGGCAATCCTTTCAGCTCGAACCCGTCAGCTAACCTCGTCAGCGCGGAAGGAGATATGATAATCAAGATATATTTTCCAAATATTTCAGAGAAACTAGAATCAGATAGTTTCTCTTTTTTAGTTAAAAGGATTTGATAAGTAACTGATTAATTTTAGTTTAAATAAAACGGGGTGAATCTCTTGAAAATAATTATCATAGGAGCGGGGAAAGTTGGCTGTCAAATAGCTAACACTCTTTCTTCAGAAAATCATGATGTAACCTTAATCGAAAAAGATGATGTAATCCGACAGTCTGCTCAAAACAGTTTAGATGTACTCACTATTTTAGGTAATGGAGCTAATGTCCGCACTTTAGAAGAAGCGGGAATTAAACAAGCAGATATGCTAATTGCTGTAACCAGCAGCGATGAAGTAAACATGATAGCCTGCATGACTGCTAAGCAATTTGGTGTACCTCAAAAGATTGCCCGTATTCGAAATCCTGAATACCTGTATGCTAATGCCTTATCGCGAGAAAAATTAGGAATAGATCTTACCATTAATCCGGAAAGAGCTACCGCCAGGGAAATAGTTAAATTACTTAAATCTCCAATAAATGTTGCTCAAGTACAGAGCTTAGCCGGGGGGAAAGTTCAGCTTTTTGAACTTAAAGTTGAAGAAAGTTTCCCTTTTATTAATCAACAATTAAAAGCTATCACCTTTAAATACCCTATATTAGTTGCCGCTATTTATCGAAATGACAAAATAATTATTCCTGGCGGAGAAGAAAAGATTATTGCAGGTGATAATTTATATGTTTTAATTAAAAAAGATTATTTTTTGGAGTTAAATGAAATTTTCAACCAAAAACCTCTAAGTGTGCAAAATGTTATAATTTTGGGGGGAAGCAGGATAGGTATTCAAGCTGCCTTAATATTGACAAAATTAGGCATTAGCACTAAATTAATTGAAAGAGACAAAGAAAAATGTGAAAAAATTGCTGAAAGCCTTCCTCACACCCTGGTAATAAATGGCGATGGTACCAATATTGATCTTTTAAAATCTGAAGGAGTAGAAACTACTGATGGTTTCGTTGCAGTCACCGGATTTGATGAAGATAATCTTTTAGTCGCCTTATTGGCCAAACACCTGGGTGCAAAAAAAGTCATTGCCAAAGTAGATAGAACAAACTATATTCCCATACTGGAAAAAATTGGAGTAGATGCCGTAGTAAATCCCAGAATGACTACTGCTTCTGCCATCTTACGATTTATTCGAAGAGGAAAAATTATTTCTCTAACTTTACTAAAAGAAGGAGAAGCAGAAGTTATTGAATTGATAGTTAGTCCCCACTCAAAAATTATTAACACCCCACTAAGAAAGGCTAACTTACCCCAGAATAGTATTATCGGTGCTATTGTTCGTAAAGATGAAGTTATTATCCCTCACGGTAATGATATAATTCAACCTGAAGATAAAATAATTATATTTGCCTTGTCATCCGATATAAAGGAAATTGAAAAAATATTCGATGGTGGGAAGAAATAAAAGTGAGATATAAGATTGTACTAAATACCTTAGGAAGCCTGTTGTTTTTTTTAGGACTAAGCATGCTGTTTCCTCTTTTGTATGCTATTTATTATCAGGAACCAGTAATTAATGCTTTCATACTTTCTATGGCAATTACTTCTTTAAGCGGTCTATTATTATGGAAATTTTTTTCTTCAAAAGAACCCATCGGTCATAAAGAAGGATTTGCTATAGCTACCCTGGGTTGGATATTGGCTGCTGGTTTTGGAGCACTCCCCTTTTTATTTGCCGGCACTTTCCCCAGTTTTGTTGATGCTTATTTTGAATCAATGTCCGGATTTACCACCACCGGGGCTACTGTACTTGTCCCCATTGAAGGAAACCCCTATTCAATTCTTTTTTGGCGGGACTTTATCCAGTGGTTGGGCGGCATGGGAATTATAGTTTTGGTAGTAGCTATCCTTCCGGCTTTAGGAGCAGGAGGAATGCAATTATTTAAATCAGAGGTCCCCGGACCGGAAAGTGATAGATTAAAACCAAGAATTAAAGAAACTGCTAAACTTTTATGGCAAGTCTATATCATAATATCTGCTTTACAGGTTGGATGTTTATATTTTACCGGAATGTCTTTATTTGACGCTCTTACTAATATGTTTGGAACTATGGCCACAGGAGGTTTCAACCCTAGAAATCTAAGTGTAGGTGCTTATAATAATCCGGTCTTTGAAATTATTATCATTTTCTTTATGTTTGTAGCCGGAGCAAATTTCACCTTACATTATCAAACCCTTCATGGAAATATAAAAAGTTTATTCAAAGATAGAGAATTCCTTTTTTACGGAGGAGTAGTTCTGATTGCTATCCTGGCTATTACTACCGAACTAAGAGTGTACATTTATAACTCAATCTTTACTGCACTAAGATATGCTTCCTTCCAGGTTGTATCTATAGTCACTACTACTGGTTTTGCAACCGCTGATTATGATACCTGGCCGGCATTTTCCAAAAGTATTTTACTTATTTTAATGTTTATAGGCGGTTGTGCCGGTTCAACAGGAGGGGCTATTAAAAATATTCGCGTCCTCCTCCTCATAAAACAAGCCCATAGAGAATTTCGTAAATTGATTCATCCTCAAGCGGTATTTCCGATTAGATTAGGAGATAAGGTAGTTTCTGAGGATGTGATGCGCAATATTACCGGATTTTTCTTTCTTTATATCTTTATTTTTGTTATCTCTTCTTTTATAATGACTATACTGGGGCTGGATATAGTCAGTGCAATGGCATCGGTTGCCGCCACTTTAGGGAATGTAGGACCAGGTCTTGGTCTGGTGGGACCGAGTCAGACTTATGCCTTTATTCCACCTTTAGGGAAAATTATTCTAACTCTCTGTATGTTATTGGGTCGATTGGAAATATATACTGTTCTGATTATGGTAGTTCCGGAATTTTGGAAAAAATAATTCAAAACTCAAAAAAATGGGGGGAAGAGCCATAATACTTAATAAGGCTTTTCAAGAAAAAAAACTATCACTGCCTCAGGTATTAGCATTAGGATTTCTTTCGGCAATTGCTATTGGTACTATACTTCTTATTCTTCCTGCAGCTTCCGGCACACAAAAGAGCATAGGTTTTATCAATGCCCTTTTCACTGCCACTTCTGCCACCTGTGTTACCGGATTGATTGTGCTGGATACCGGAAAGGATTTTTCTACTTTTGGGCAATTAATTATTCTAATACTCATACAATGTGGGGGATTAGGGATAATGACTATGTCCACCATGTTTGCTTTTTTAGCAGGAAAAAGAATCTCTTTAAGACATAGATTGCTAATACAAGAATCCTTAAATCAATTTTCTATCGGAGGATTAGTCCGTTTAGCTAAATATATCTTAATATTTACC
>DASRMF010000123.1:0-5567 GCA_035648055.1 Atribacterota bacterium | reverse complement strand
CAATTAAAATTTCTCCGATTCTTTTTTTCTTATTTTTTTGAATCTTTAATACCTCCTCTAATTGTTCAGGAGTAATTTTTTTATAGTGTATTAATATTTCTCCTAATTTTTGAGGGTCTTCCTTTTCTTCTTGCTTTTCCTTCATATTAATAATATTCCTCCCTTTAATATATTACCACTCTCATTTTATTGGTGTAATCTATGACTTAGGGGGTCAGGTCTTGCAATGACACATTTTCCATCAATGCTTGCTTGTCGTTAAAAAAAATGTGTCATTGCAAGACCTGACCCCTTTAACCCTTCAGATTTATTAATCTGTTATATTATTAAAAAATCCCTGATAATACTTTTATTAAGTATCATCAGGGACGAGAATTTCTCGCGGTGCCACCCTGTTTGAATGGTAATTAATCCATTCCGCTTAACAGCCAATTAACGTGGGCTATCCGATTAAGTTTACTATATTTTTCAACTTAATTAGTTTACTTAGGGGTCTTTCAATCACCTTCTCTATAGGCTTTGCAAAAAAGGTAACCTACTCTCCTATTTTCTATGTTCGAAAAATATTATATTTTAATAACTTCCTCGGGTTTCCATAAATACTTTTTTGTCTATGGCCCTTTTAATGGCTTCGTCTCGACTGATTTTACCTTCTACCAGTAATTCTTTTAAAGATTGGTCTAAACTTATCATACCATCTTTCCGGCCTATTTGAATGGTTGCAGGCATTTGATGAATCTTTTCTTCTCTTATAATATTTCTAATTGCCGGGGTAGCAATCATCAATTCAATAGCCGGAACTCTTCCCTCCTCATCTATAGTGGGTATTAAGGTTTGCGCGACAATACCTAAAAGAGATTCAGCAACTTGCATTCTAATTTGATTCTGTTGATGTGGGGGAAATACATTTATTATTCTTTCTATGGTTTCAGCAGCGCTATTAGTATGAAGAGTAGAAAATACTAAATGTCCGGTTTCAGCTGCAGTTACCGCCATAGATATGGTTTCCAGGTCCCTCATTTCTCCAACTAATATTACATCAGGGTCTTCTCTTAAGGCACTTCGCAAAGCATAGGCAAAAGAATCTGTATGAATTCCTACTTCTCTCTGGTCTATAATGCAATTTTTATGATTATGAATGAATTCAATCGGGTCTTCAATAGTTATAATATGTTCATATCTTTCTTTGTTAATAATGTCTATTAAAGCAGCTAAGGTGGTTGTTTTTCCACTTCCGGTACGTCCGGTAACCAATACGAAACCCTTTGATTTTTTAGTAAAAATAGATAATTCTTCCGGTAAACCTAATTGTACAAGAGATTTTATTTTTTCTGGTATCAGCCTAAAGGCAGCTGCTTCACCTAATCTAGTTTTAAAGATATTGATTCTAAATCTTGTCATATCTTCTAATCCAAAAGAAAAGTCTAATTCATGAATTTTTTCGTATTTTTCTTTTTGCTCATCAGAAATTATACTATAGATCATCTCATGAACATTTTGTCGATTCAGTTCCGGTAAATTTAATTTTATTAATTTACCGTTTACGCGCAGAACTGGGGGAATTCCAACAGTGATATGCAAATCTGAAGCGTCTCTTTCTTTGGTGGTAGCTAATAGTTCTCTTATGTCCATATAGTTAAATTCTTCCTCATCCTCTATTTTTAAAAATTAGAAAAGATTTTTTACTGAATTTGTCTTTCATTTTATCAGAGATAGCTCTAACATGCAAAGGGAAAGCACTAATTAGCCAATCTGCCTATTCACCAATTCACCGATTAGCTAATCTCCAATTAAATTAGTCGTTAGTGAATAGTCGTTGGTATTTAGTAAAGAAAATATAAAAAATGCAAAATAACAAAATTAATCAATTAGTTATCCCATCAATTAAGTAAATTATTAATCAGCCAATTTAGCAATTCTCCAATTGATCAATTCGTCAATTATTCAAATACATTGATAAACGCAAATCTGTTCTGCGGTAAGCAATCAAAAGGACTTCCTTTTTCTTCTTTCTTCACTATATACTAAATACTATATACTAAATACTATTTTAGTTCCGCCTGTTCTTTTAGTATCTCCGCTTTATCGGTCTTTTCCCAGGTAAAATCTTCGTCTTCTCTCCCAAAGTGTCCATAGGAAGCAGTCTTTCTAAAAATTGGCCTTCTAAGATCCAAATGCCTTATTATCGCTTCCGGACGTAAATCAAAATTCTTTTTGATTAGTTCTAATATTTTCGGTTGGGGAACTTTTTCTGTTCCAAAAGTATCTACCATAATAGATACAGGATGAGCCACTCCTATAGCATAAGCAATTTGTATTTCACATTTATCAGCCAAGCCGGCAGCTACAATATTTTTAGCAATATACCTTGCCATATAACTACCTGACCTGTCTACTTTTGTTGGGTCTTTTCCGGAGAAACATCCTCCTCCATGGCTTCCAAATCCTCCGTAAGTATCTACAATTATCTTTCTACCGGTTAGACCGGTATCTGCCTGAGGTCCGCCTATAGCAAATCTTCCGGTAGCATTGATAAAATATTTAGTATTTTCGTCAAGATATTTTTGAGGTATAACATAATTAATAACTTTTTCTTTAATATCTTTTTTTACAGTTTCATAAGGAATATCAGGGTGATGTTGGGCAGCAATTACTATCGCTTCTACTCTTGTTGGGTCTCCATTCTCATATTCAACTGTAACCTGAGATTTCCCATCAGGTCTAAGGTAAGGAATTAGCTTCTTTTTTCTTGCTTCTGCCAGTCGGTAAGTTAATTTGTGAGCCAATATTATAGGAAGGGGCATCAATTCGGGAGTTTCTCTGCAGGCATAACCGAACATCATTCCTTGATCACCTGCCCCGATAGTTTCCATGTTGTTTTTTTCTTTTTCCGTTTCTTTTACTTCCAGTGATTTACTCACTCCTCGATCTATATCCTTGGACTGTTCATCAATAGAGGTTAATACTGCACAAGTATCACCGTCAAATCCATATTTAGCTCTGGTATAACCTATTTCCCGGATGGTTTGACGTACTATTTTTGGAATATCCACATAGCAAGAAGTAGTAATCTGCCCGGCGACCATGACTAATCCGGTAGCAACTAAAGTCTCTACTGCTACTCTTCCATAAGGATCTTTTTCGTAGATGGCATCCAGGATAGCATCAGATATTTGGTCGGCCATTTTATCCGGATGTCCTTCGGTAACTGACTCGGAAGTAAATAAATATTTGTTCTTCAAATCTAACATCTCCTTTGTTTTTTTAATTATAAATATTTCTTATAGTTTTCATTATCAATCATTCTTTTAATTATCTTCTTTAAGTCACCTTCTCGTTTTTTGGGATAAATCAGTTTTATATCTCCACTTGATATTATAACTAAATCAGATAGGCCAATAGTAACTATTAAACCTTCATCATTTACAATAACACATCTCTTGGTATCTATTCCCTCATGCCCACCTTGAATTACATTGCCATCTTTATCCTGAGGAAAAATTCTCTCCATCGAAATCCAGGATCCAATATCATCCCAACTAAAACCTCCTTTTACCACCAATCTATTAGAAACTTTTTCCATAATAGCATAATCTATAGATATTTTTTCTAATCCATAAAACACTTCTTTTACAACTTCTTTTTTGTCCAATGTTCCTAAACTATCTTTAATTTTCATTAATCCATTGTAAAGTTTGGGAATCTCTTTTTTTATAGCATTTAAAATATCTCTGCAAGTCCAAACAAATATGCCACTATTCCAAAGATAGTTTCCCTCACTTATAAATTTTTCTGCAGTTTCTAAATCTGGTTTTTCTGTGAAATTTTTCACCTCACAAGCAGTAATGTTATCGGTCTTTTGTACTTCTTCACCTACACAAATATAACCATATCCGATTTCTGGCCGCGATGGTTTAATGCCTATGGTTATTAAGTTACCTGTTTCAAGAGCAAGTTTACAAGATTCTTTAATAACGTTTAAAAATATTTCTCCATCTCTTATTATATGGTCTATGGGAAGTGTAATCATAGTGGTGTCAGGGTCATTATATCTATGCTCAATAACTACAGCAGCCAAACCGATGCAGGCTGCAGTATCTCTACCAACTGGTTCAAGGATATAATTTAAATAATCAATTTCAGGAAGAGCATCTTTTATGCTATCAAAGAGATCTTCTGTGGTAGAGACGAACACATCTGATAAATCAATTAGTGGTGACACACGATTAATTGTTTCTCTAATCATACTATTTCCACCAGTGATAGATAACAGCTGTTTAGGCGTATCAAAACGACTATGCGGCCAAAATCTTTGCCCCCGGCCACCAGCCATCAGGACTGCGACATTTTTCATATAAGTTATCCTCCTCTTTTTTTAAACAGTATATAGTATCAAGTATTGCGAACAAGAACAGTGATGAGTAATGAGTAATAAGTAATTTGTAGGGGCACGATGCATCGTGCCCACCAGAGGGATTAGGAAAACAACACGGATCGGATAAATCCGACCCCTACCTCATACATCATACAAAAAACTTTTAAATTTTTAATTTAACTTATTATATATTTATTCCCATAATTTATCAAAAAAAATTAATTCAGGTTTATTTGCTAATTATCAAAGGATACAGTCTTTTATATAAAATTAAAGTTATGAAACCACTGATAATCCCTTTTAAAAGATTAAAGGGAATAATAGCTGGAATTAACATTTTAACTACGATATCCCTATTAACCCCTAAATAAAAAGGGGTGATTATCAAATTAGCTGGAACCATTATCAAGGTCATTGCTAATGTCCCCAAGATTAATCCTAAAATTGCTCCCTTCTTGTTATGGTGCAAGAAATAGATTTGAGATGATACAAATACAAAAGTTCCCGTTGCTAAAAAATTCATCAAAGCGCCATAAGGACCACCTTGTCCGGTAATAAGAGCAAAAAGCATAGCAGTTATCAGAGACATCAGAACACCAATTTTCGGACCTAATTTAAAAGACCCAATCAGGAGAAATACACTCCCCGGATCATACAATAAAAATGGCGCTTGGGGTAAAATAGGAAAATGAATAAAATACCCTGCTACTATCGATAAGGCAACTAATAATCCAATACTTGTAATTTTTTTACTTTCCATATAGATTCTCCTTCTTTATTTTTTTATTTTGCTCGTTAATTAATTAGTAACAAAAAGAGATTTTTGTTACTAATTAATTTTAAAATATTTCTTAAAATAAAATATCCCCGAAAAAATTTTATTTTCTCGGGGATAATCTTTGTTAATAACAAAGCACTTTTCCTTCCATCCAGACTTTACTGTCGGCTCTGGCTTCTCACCAGATCTACCTGGTACTCACAATAGCAAATACCGAGCTCGTGGGCTTATTACCTCCTCTTGTACTCTCTATTATTAAGGAGAAGAGTAATTTTACCACCGGTCGGGAATTGGTTATCTTTTAGTTTAACCTCACCCTGCCCCGAAAAAGTTTAATCTTCAATATTGTATTTTAAGAAATTATATCACTTTTTTCGTCTGTGTACAATAAGCAAAATAGCTAATTGACCAATT
>DASRMF010000122.1:0-4907 GCA_035648055.1 Atribacterota bacterium | reverse complement strand
ACTTTTATGGTCTAAACTGCTGATAACCAGGAGATTCTTGGCCCGAGTTGCCGCTACATAAAGCAGTCGGATATCTTCTGCTTCATTATAAGATGCCTCAAGCTGGCAATAATCCTCCCAATTTTTGGGTTGAGCCAGCCGTTTCCCTTTTCCTTTGTTATAAGCATTAGAACGGTAGACTAAAAAATGACCAAACGGTTCCTGCCCTGTTCTTTTAATATAATAAGTTGGTTCATGGGTAGTGGTATTATAAGGAATGGCTAAAAATACCACCGGAGATTCCAGTCCTTTAGCTTTGTGTAAATTCATAATCCGAACCGTATTTTCTTCGGCCAATATATCCAGCTCCTCTTCAACTCCGGCTTCCAGCATTCTCTCTAACTGGTCTACCATTGAGGCAAACCCTATAACTTCCCCCGCCTCTACTTTCCTTAATTTTTCCAGAATAAAATAAAGCTCCCCGCATTTATTTAAATTATAGCCCTCTAAAGAGGAATGGGGCAATAATCCTGAATCAATAATAATCTTTTCCATAGCCGTAACCGGCGGCAGTTTTTGCGTCCACAGATGGAATTGTCTTAACCAGGAAAATGCCTTATTAAAATTCTCCCCTAATTTAGGATCTAACTTTTCCGGCACCTTTCCGTAAAAATCAAATTCACCGCCTGCTTCTTTAAATTGATATAAGTCATCATCAGAAAATCCAAAGAACATTCCCCGCAAGACAGCGACAATAAGCACCTGATTTTCTACATCTCTCATCAAACGAAACAGTTTTAACAGTTCTTTTATCTGGTAGGATTCATTTAAAGAAGCATAACCTGAAACCGTAAAAGGTATTCCATGTTCTGCAAGAGTGCGGGCATAGATATCCATCCTGCTTCTGTAGCGCAAAAGTATCATAAAATCCTTATAGGTGACTGAGGGAGAGGGGGAATCGACCATATTGCGAATAATTCGGGCAATGGATTGGGCATCCTGTCTGATAGTATTATTTTTGTTGCCCTCTTTGGAAACAATCAGCTGCTTTACCCCGGAAAGATATTGGGAATTATCTTCACGAACAGTCTGCATCGGTGAATATACGGCCTGGAATTTTTCCTGACCGCTTGAAAATAGCTCTTCAAATATGGGATTAAGGTAAGAACCGATAGAGCGTAATGAGCGGAAATTGGACTGTAATTTTAAAATCTCTCCTCCGCTTTTTTCAACCAGCCCCTTTACCAGATTATAGATGGCAATATCAGCCCGGCGGAACCGGTAAATGGACTGCTGGGGGTCTCCTACCACAAACAAGGAACCGGGGCGCGGTATTAATTTCTGCCACTTCTTTTCATAAACATCCTGGCCGGTAAGATAAAAAATTATTTCTGCCTGAATAGGGTCGGTATCCTGAAATTCGTCTACCAGCAGGCATTTATATTTTTGCTGAAAATATTGGCGTACCTCGGGGTAATCCCTTAACAGGCAGGAGGTCTTTAAGAGCAAATCTTGAAAATTAAGCATTGAAACCCTCCGGCGTAATTCGTGATAATATTCTACCGCCGGCAAAACGAATTTGATAGTATCTGCATAACAGTATTCACGCCATTGCTGGAGGGTCGGATCAATAACTTTTTCTTGAAGTTCTAAAACAAGAGAATCTCTGTACTCTTTTGCCTTTTCTTTGGAAGTCCATCGGTTTAAAGTAATCTTTTCTGCTTTGGAAAAATTTTCCAATAATTTTATCTTATTATAATCTTCTTTAATATAATCATGAAACCCCTTCATCCTTTTTACGCTTAAGACTGCTTCCTGTAATTTGTCATAACCCATTTTTGGTTCTTCATCCGGGATATATTGGCTGGCTTCATCGCTAAAAAATATAATCTCTTTGATAGCTTCTTTTAAATTCGGTTTTGGTGATGCCTGAAAAAAAGGCTTAACCTCCGGAAAAGTGCAAACTGTTTTATAACAGTCCGCAAGTTCGGAGGGTTTTATGCCCAATTCTTCCAGATGTATAAGAGAAGGAGATTCTTTTATTTTAAGATTAAGCAGATATCTTTCCCAGGCCTCTTCTTTTAATAAAGTATCATCAAGGTCATCGAGCTCGGTAAATTCCGGATCAAGTCCGGCTTCAATCGGCCTTTCCCTTAACAGACGGGCGCAAAAAGAATGAATAGTCCCCAGATAACATTGTTCCAGATTATAAAGGGCTTCTCTTAAATAGCCTTTTTCTTTTTCGTTTCCTGTTTCTCTGAAACTGTCTTCGATTTTTTGTTGAAACCTTTCCTTTAGCTCGATAGCCGCTTTTCTGGTAAAGGTAATGGCGGCAATTTCATCGACCTTAAATTTTCCCGATTTAATCAGGGCAGCCATACGGCGAATCAGGCTGGAAGTCTTCCCCGACCCGGCGCTTGCTTCGACTAAAATATTACGGTCTATTTCTTTAATAATTTTTTCTCGAGCTTTTCGGTCAATTAATTCTTTCTGGAAATGATTACTCATATTTTTCTTGCAGCCTCCTCAGATTATCAAGGGCAGGTTCTTCATCATATTTTTTTGCATTTTTTCCGCTTACTACCATCGCTTGATTTTGTTCCAGGATATCACGATAATCGGCACATATAAAATCATCCGCTTTTTGAATCATTGCAAAATTTCCCTGGGCAGCAATATCAAGTAATAAATCAATTATTTCCAATACCTGATTTCTTCTTTCTTCTCCGTAGAAATATTGCCTCCCCTGGCCATTCAATGTGGGGAAATAGTAGCCCGCTTCCGTGATTTTAGGAAAGGCAGATATTTCGGCTTTGGCTAATATTTTTTTAAGAGATAAGGCATAAAGGGCGTGCTGAATCTGTTTTCCGTGGCGAAAATATTTGCTTCTGCTAAATCCATAAGGGGTCCCGGTTTTGTAATCAATAATACGATAGGTATCCTCATCTAATTTATCTATACGGTCAATCTTCCCCTGAAAACTGATCGATTTGCCTCCGGGCAGGGATAGCTCTACTGCTTTTATCTTCCTGCTCAATTCTTCGTTCCGGTTATCACGGGTGCCAAAGGCAAATTCAAGATAAGTTGGTATTTCTCCTTTATATTTTTCCTCTTCACAATGTAGAAAGAACCGGCAGGAATCCAGTATTTCTTTGCTTTCATGCTGGTAAACCAGGTCATTAGGAGGTACTAACCTCTTTCTCTTTTGCTTCAACTGGAAAAGAGCAATCTCTTCTAATATATGCCAGTGACTCTTGTAAGATGGTGGAATAAAGGTTTCAGCCGGTGATATTTTTTTTAACTTTTTATAAAATTCCTCGAAAATTTGATGAAATAGAATTCCCTTTTCCGAAGGGTCCAACCATACACCCGGGTCTTCAATCATCTCTCTGGGTAGCTTTATTTTCAAAATATATTTTAAAAAATATAGATAAGGGCAAAAAGCAATCGATTCCAATTTGGAACTTGATACCACCAATCCCCGGTTAAGACGGGGGTCTACCTGTTTAGGGTCTACTTTTACTTTTCCGTTAAAGCGGTTAAGCTCTTCTTTTTCTCTCTGTCGAGCGGCATAAAAACCTTCGGATAGAGCAGGGTAAAGGTGCTCAAAAAGGGAAGCAATATCCAAAGAATTATGCCTTGCGGAATACAAGAACCAATCCGCAGAATCAAGAATTTCCCGAGGCTTGCCTGGAATGAACCCGGAAGTATTTTTAAAGCTTTTATAAAAATCAGAATAATCTTTCTGCTTATCGCCGGTTTTTAAACGATATAGCTGCAGCATTAAACTCGATGGGGCTAATTCCCTATTGCCTTGAGTATCAAAACGGGAATAAGAAAGAATAATTTTGCCTTTAAGGGAAGTAAGTAATTGAAGCATCTTGTATCGGCTTTCTTTGCCTTTTTCTTTGTTGGGGTTAATGCGGTCAGTATTTTTTTTCTCGGCATCCAGCAAAATAGATCCGCCGTGCGCTGAATCGGGAAATTTTGCAGAATCCATTCCTACAATAAAATTATAAGGGCGATTAAGCCAAATTCCTTTTTTATAGCTGGCAGTATGCAGACAGCCTCCTCTCGGTTCCGAACAATTAACCCTCTCATTTTTAATTAAATCAGCTATCAGGGTGAGGGCTTCATTTACGGGCATATCGGGAAGGGGATAGTCACTTTCTATTAAAATAGTTAATCTCTCTTTTATCTTTTTTATCGCTTCTCCGTCTAAATTAGTATCTTCATCTATTTTGCTGTAATCGGTAACAATATTTATAAGTCCCCGGGCAATCTGCTTTGGCGAGATAGTATAATCAAAATTCTCTTGAGGTAATTCGTGAAAAATTTGGGTTATAAATTCTTTTGTCCAAAAAAGGTCCTTTAACTTTTTGCGATATCTCTCTTGCCTGTCTTCAGATACCTGCTCAATCTCTCTTTCCAGCTGTTTTATGCTTAAATCTATTCCTTTAATATATCGATTCCTTTTGCGCCCAATCGGAGAATTGCGCAGTAAAGAAGCCACTCGTTGGGGAGTAGGTATATCCGGATTAGCCTGCTGATTTTTAAACTCAAAATTACCCCCGGTTAGTAAAAAATATAATTTTGCTATACTGTAATTATCTCGTATCCAATCAATCAGGGCAAAAAATAGTTTCGCCGGAGAAGTATTTTTGATGCTTACCCCGTTGCCAAAAGTAATACTTAAAGAATATTGTCTGGACAGCTGATAGAGATATTGGGAATAGGGTTCCTGCACAGTATAAAAAATACTCACTTCGTCTAAAGGGATGTTTTGGGATTTTATCTTTCGGATAATTGTTTTTATTTCATTAAATTCTCCGTGAGACTGGATTAACTCAATATTAAGTTTTCCGGGTAAATTGGATGGCATCTTATCTATATCGTATAAATAATCAAGCAAGTTTTCCTCATGATTT
>DASRMF010000121.1:0-11143 GCA_035648055.1 Atribacterota bacterium | reverse complement strand
AGGGGCCACCGCATCGGCCTGGTGGGCAACAATGGTACCGGAAAGACCACTCTATTTCGCACCATCGTAGGACTTATCCAACCCGATAAAGGTAATATTACTTTACCACGAAATCGACTGATTGGCTACCTTCCTCAGGATTTAATCGAACTTAAAGGCAACATCGACCTTATCTCCTATTTAAAGGAAAAATCAGGTATTGCCAAATTAGAACATTCCCTAAAAGCTTGCGAAGAACATCTAACTTCCCTTTCTGCTGAATCAAACAAATATCAAGCTGCTCTTAAAAAATATGAAAATATATCCAATATTTTTGAGCACCGGGGTGGCTATACTTTTTCTGTTCAGGCTCATAAAGTGCTCAAGGGTTTAGGTTTCCGGGAAAAAGATTTCACCCGTCAATGTACTGAATTCTCCGGCGGATGGAAGATGCGCATAATCCTGGCTTCCATACTGCTTTCTTCGCCGGATATAGTTTTGCTTGATGAACCTACCAACCATCTGGATACAGAAAGCTTGGAGTGGCTGGAAGGCTGGCTCTTGAATTTTCCCGGGACTATAATAGTTATCTCTCATGACCGGTACTTTATGGATAAACTTATGACCCAAATTGCAGAATTAGCTCATCAGAAATTGACCATCTATCAGGGAAATTTTTCCTACTATCTAAAAGAAAAAGAGAAACGACACGAACTATTACAAAAAGAAGGCAAAAATCAACAGGAAAAGATAGATAAAACTGAGGCCTTTATCGAAAGGTTTCGTTATAAAAACACTAAAGCGACCCAGGTGCAAAGCAGAATAAAGATGCTGGAAAAAATGCAGATAGTAAAAATTGATAAAGCACCAAAAAAAGCAGCCATCTTTTTCCCCAAATGTCCTCGCAGCGGGGATAAGGTGGTTAGTGTAGAAAACCTGGCGAAAAAATACGAGGAAATTCCTGTATTCAGCGGCCTAAATTTTACCTTGCACCGTGGCGAAAGAGTAGCTTTGGTGGGGGTAAATGGAGCAGGCAAATCTACCCTTTCCCGATTAATCAGCAAGAAAGAAAGACCGACGACCGGTAAAGCACATTTAGGGCATAAAGTAAATCTAGCTTTCTTCTCTCAGGAAAGCTCTCAAAACCTCAACTATAACCATACTGTCTGGGAGGAAATATCTGACGAGTCAAGTTCTATGACTTCCGGAGAAAGGAGAAATTTGTTGGGGGCTTTTCTCTTTTCCGGTGATGCTGTTTATAAACCGATTAGCGTTCTCTCCGGAGGAGAAAAATCCCGCCTGGCTTTGGCAAAGATTCTGATGCAGGAATCTAATTTTCTGATACTCGATGAACCTACTAATCACCTGGATATTACTACTAAGGAATTGTTTCAACGAGCTTTATTAAAATATTCGGGGACCATATTAATTGTATCTCATGACCGTTATTTTTTGGACAATTTAATAATGCGGGTAATTGAAATACGCGATGGGCGGATTTATGATTATCCTGGAAATTATTCTTATTTTATAGAAAAACGAAATCAATTATTAGCAGAAATTAATAATAGTGCTTTAGCTTCTAAAGGAGCGGATCAGCAGAAGCCAAAAATAAAAACTTTAAGTAAGCTGAAAAAACGGGAAGAAGCAGAAGAACGGAATCGTATCTACCGACAAAACAAAGATATTCTGGATAAATTAAAATCAATTGAAGAAAAAATAAGGGTTTCAGAAAAAAATAAAGTTGGTGTAGAAAATCAACTATGTGATCCACTCGTGCTTAAAGATTCGAAGAAAGTCCAGGACCTGATGATTGATTTAAAAAAACATAACCAGGAACTTGCCGCCCTAACCAAAACCCATAAACAATTTATTTTAAAAATCAACCCCCCTCTCCCCTCGGAGGGTTAGGGTTAGGGTGAGGGGGAGTAGGTATTTAATTTATCAAATCTGCAATTAAACAATATCACTTGCAAAAATGTGTAATAAGTAATAATTTCATTACCTACTTCAGCACTTTTCCGCAAGTCCTATTATTGTAAATGCCTATTTATAAGTGTTCGATGGATTCTGAAAGAGCAAAAATACCTCAAAATCAGGGTAGTAAAATACCGATTTTTCGAAAATTGAGGCACGTTTAAAGGCACTCTACGTGCGTTTAAAGGGCATTCCTGAAGGAGGTCGAAAGCCTTTAAAACAAAGGGTTCAATAAAGAACTATTTTCTCCGGCCAGGGATTTTTTCTGGCCATTCTCCAGGTTTTATCAATATATTGATTAGTATATTTCTGCTCGGCTAAGTGAAAAAGGTAAGCCCCTTTATCAGTTAATTTATAACTATCCCCATTATTTTCTATTATTCCCAATAACTTTCCGACCTTTATTTCCCGCCCAAACTCAGAATCGAGGTCTTTATTGAATAATTGAAAAAAATTATTCTTACCAATATCTAAATTATAACAACTCCAAAACAGCCAATACACATATCTTGCCCGCTCAGGAAAATCGAATATTAAGGCAGTCGGAATTCTGTTATCCTCAAGGAGGGCGTTTATATATTCGGTTACCGAAAAAGTATTTATGCGAAAATTGTCCTTAAGCAGAGTGGTTGCACTGGGGCCATATCCCAAAAAATTATCTCGTGTAATAGAAGAATATTTGGGAGTATTTTTTTTAGCAAAAGTCCAGACAGAGGTTCTGGTAAATCCTATTTCTTCACTGGTCTTCACAATCGAGTCTAATAACATCTTCTTTCACTTTTCATTTAGAGGTTTCTGTTTATTATTAGCATAAGTAAAATCTATGAAGGGGTAAGTGGATATTTGGGTAGCCCCGTATTCAGCAGCCTTTATCATATCTTCTCGTAAATCTCTAGGGGTTTGACCGGGAATACCAAATATAAGATCTACATCGATGGCTCTAAAACCTTTTTTGGCGATCATCTCCAATTTTTGTCTATTATCACCCTTTTCTTTTCTACCCAGAGTGGAAAGATTTTTTTCATTAAATGATTGAATACCTAAACTGACTATATCGAAACCAATATCTTTTAATTCTGCTATCAAGAATGGAGTTACATTATCAGGGTGTAATTCAATACCGATATTACCTTCAATAACAAAATGTTCTTTAAAAGCATCTAAGACCCTTCCCAGAGAATTAATAATAAGGGAGGGACTTCCCCCGCCAAAATATAAACTGGTGACAATCCTCTTCTTCCCGACTTTCGAACTCTTCAGATGTATTTCTTTGATTAAAGCATCTACGTATTTAGAAGCTAAAGAGGCATCATATTTTATCTTATAATAAGGGCAGAATGGGCATAGCTCTTTACAAAAAGGAACATGTACATACAGTCCCAAATTCGGGACATCATAATCTATCTGTTCATTACAATTATTATTTTGAAAAACAAATGGCTTAAATGACCTGGTAATCATCACCCGTAAAATATTGATTAACATTACTTCACCCTCATCAATTAATATAAGAGTAATAATAAATTAATTTACTCAAAGCCTTATAAATATTTATAAATAATATACTCCCAAATTAAAGTTGTTGTTAAAAATAAAGCCAGACTTAGAATGTAATTGCGATGGAAAAAATTCCATGGTAACCAAAACTAAGTCCGGCTTTTTTATTTAGTTAAAATCCAAAGTTAGTTTCTTTTTATTTTAAATAGACTGAAAAATATTCGAAAACCTTCTTTTAAAATGATATAAAGAAAATAGAATATATCCCTACTTTATTTTATTTATCCTGCCACCAATTCAGAAGTGCAATGTGGACAGCGTGTGGCTTTAATTGGAATACTTGTTAGGCAATAGGGGCAATCCTTGGTCATTGGTTCAGCCGGAGCGGCTTCTTCTTTTTTCTTGAGCTTATTCATACTACGGATAACCATAAATATAGCAAAGGCAATGACTATAAAGCTTATGAGTGTATTTATGAACACACCATAGTTAATTGTCACTGCTCCAGCTGCCTGAGCATCAATAAGAGAAGCATAGGGACCAGCAACTGCCTCACCTTGTTTCAAGACTGCAAAAAGATTCGAAAAATCAACCTTGCCCAACAGCAGACCGATAGGCGGCATAATAATATCAGAAACAAGTGATTTCACAATAGTACCAAATGCAGCACCGATGACGATACCGACTGCCATGTCAATCACATTCCCCCGCATGGCAAATTCTTTAAATTCCTTAAACATTGCTTGCACCCTCCTTCTTATTAGCTATTTTTAAAATACGAATAAAAATAAAAAGAATTTTCGCTACACTTATCTTGATTCCCAAAGAAGAGAAACACTTAGATTGGAAATATCAGTTTTTCTTGGCTGCAGGCTAAAGGTCTCAATCTCGTAATTATCTACATTAAATTTATCAGAAATTTCTGCTATTTTTTCATATTGCTTGCCATTTCCGCTGCATAACTTTTGGGATCCATTCCTTTGTTTTGAGCTTCATCCGGATCTATCCACTCTTCAAAATCCTCTGGCTTTAAATCCGGAAAGGTAAGAAGAAGGTTTCCCATATCTCCCTCAGGATCAATAACAATGGAGGGAATTTTATCCAGGGTTGCTTCTTCTATAATGCCGATCCCAAGCCCTGTTTTTCCGCTACCAGTCATTCCTATAATAACAGCATGTGTGGTGAAATCTTGAGATCTGTAAAGAAGGAGGTTATCAGTTGTTTCAAGTGTTTTTGGATTTACTTCTTTTCCTAAATAAAATAACCCTAACTTTTCATATAAAGATATTATATTTTCCACAATTTATCTCCTCTTAAAGAATATTTTTAAAAACCTATAAATAAGATTTTAAATACGAGTTGAAAAGATATCCTGTGATAAAATTAAATCTAAGCCCGGCTTTTTATTAAGTTAAAATCTAAACTTTACTTCAATTTATTTTAAATAAAATGAAAAATATACTAATAATTTCCTTTTAAGATAAAGTACAGAATCGTTCCCAAGAGAAAAAATAAGTATCTGTCACTTTTATTCCTAGAAATTTAAGGAGTCCCTCCTGTCCATGTCCATGTTCCTGGATTTATAAATTCTGGATAACAATCATTTTCGATTACTTCGGCATAGCTATTCCATATTGGAATCCAATAAGACCATTGCCAACCATCTGGAACTAACAATACTCTCTTGTCTCCGGTTCCAGCTAATAACTTCTCTATAAAGCTATTATCACTATCCCAATATAGGCTAATAAATGGTTTAATATCAATTAATTTCCCATGAATATCAGTTTGAACAAAACTACTATAACTATAAACAAATGGTAACTCAAATGTGATTGTAAGGTAAAAAACTTCTCCCGGAGTTGCAGTATCTTTATGGAAGAAAACAAATTCTTCTGGACATGGAACGATTAAGGAAGCCGAACCATTTAAATTATACGTGCAAGATTCACCTACAAAAATACTGGGCATCTTTAATCCAAATTCATGATCTCGATCACCAGAACCGTCATTTTGGTATGTAATTGTAAATTTTACTTCTTTTAGATAGTCATCACAAACAAACTTCCCATCTACATCAACATCACATACGCACTCATTGTAATCATAATCATTATATCCCTGGCAATCTCCACCACTCCAATTAGACCATTCAACATCTTCAAATGCCACACGAAAACTATCCAAAGTAACTTCTTCTTCAACTTCTTCTTCGGGGCAAATTACCTCTGGGGTTATAGGTGGGGTTGTACATCCTGCAAAAAATGCAACTGTTGCAATAAATAAAACTAAGATAACTAATTTTAATGACTTATAGATATGCATAAGACACCTCCTTAAATTATTTTATTTATTTTCTTTAAATTGAATATTTTAAATCGTATAATCATATCTCTACTAGAATTTCTATTAAGATTGTTAATATAGTCTTCATAATTGTTATCAAAACCGATCTGTTGACTATTGCCATAATCTTTTAATTACCAATAAGGTGGAGAGGTAATAATAAGATGCACCGATTCATTCGGCACTTCTTTCATGTATCTTGAATCACGATAATTATCTTATGAAAAGTTTTCATACAATTATTTCCTTAAAGTATACTGGGTATTTATTATACCTTCTTTTAATTTATTTTAATAGATTCCTAATATTCAATCCATACTCTTTTTATCTTAATTCTACAAAATAAATAAAAATCCTCTTTTTTATAAAATAAAATTAACTTTATTACTATCGATTCACAGTTTTCGATTATAAAAAGTGTTAGGTAGATTTTGGAATTTTGGGTTCTCCACATTTGACATTTAATTCTCTTTCAATGCTGCTATAATTTTTTGCTTGATCTCACCTATTTTATGATTCGTTTTACTTTCTTGTTCAACTCTTTTAGCAGTCTTAGAGACAGTAGAGTAATCCATCTCAGAAAGCTGGCCAATCCCAGTTAAAGAAAGTGAAGTGAAATGCTTGTGCTTCACTACCAAGAGCAATATTGTAATAGGATTATTGAAGAGGATTTTTCATGTTATAATGTTGAATAATATATTCCCGATATTTTTTACCCGATTTATACTGTCAAAATAACCGTCCCTATGACACCAAGGTTGACGTGACACTAGAGCCTGATGCCGGGTTTAGTGCTATCCGGGTTATTTTGCTAAAAGTGTAATTGTATTTGGTAATGATATTGTGGCAGTTTTTGTTGGAACAGTAGTAGATTTTACGGACCCTGAATTGAATAGAGCCTGATTCCACAATAATCTATAAGTTCCATCATTTTTTACAGCCCCGAAAAGACCGCTAGAATAATCGTGCCAACTATAAAATAATGCTCTGTTCATTCCCGAAGCCTTGATATATTCAATCATTTCAGTTACCCCTGCTGCCTGTACTTTCTCATCTTTAGAGTAATCTTCTAAAGAAGAATAACTGGGAGCAAACTCTGATATATATGTGCCATCAACTCCAAAAGCATTTACTAGCTTAGTTATGTCGGTTTTCCAATTGTCATTATAAACTCCATAACCACCACGATAAATATTGGATGCTAAAATATCTATATCTCCCTTACCTGCTGTTATCCAATCATCTATAGAGTCTTGCCAACAAGAATAACTTACATTCCCATTAGTAAATATTTTTTGAACATCAGTAGCAACAGATTTAAGATTGGTAATTATTTGAGCTATTGTCATTGTTGTTCCATCAACATGGTATTCTTCTTCATTACCTAATTGAAACTCATAGACCCCATTAGCTTGTGCCCATGTAGCCGCATCTAATATTGCCTGTCTAAAAGTTGGCCAGTTAGAAGAAGTTATCGCACTAGAACCGACTCCCCAAATAAATTTTAGACCTTTAGCATTAGCTGCAAGAACTGCTGCTTTTGAACCATTTACTTCTGTAGTATTCAGATAATTTCTAATGTCTCTTATTTCAGTAAATCCATTAGCCAACCACGTATTCGCAAAACTAACGTGACCATACCACGTAGTAAAACCTGTTAAACCAGACCACTTTTGCGAGTTTACAGTTCCCGACTCCTTTGTATCTACTATTACAGGTTCTTTTGTATTCTCCTGGTTTCCTAAATTCCCACTAGTTGTTTCGGGAATGACTGTATTTACTATACAACCAGCTAATAATAACAAGGTCAGACAAAGAACTAATAATATGATTATACCGATATATCTCATAACTTTTCTTCTTTCTATACATGTAAAAAAATAATATCCGATTATTTAAACATTGATCATCCAGGTGTAAAAAAAAGTAGGTAGTCTGGCAATCTTAGTGCTTTAAGCACTTTAGACCCATAACTTTGCGTCCTATCCTTTCGGATAGTTTGCCTTTATCAATTTTCAGTGATAATTTATTCTCTTTTTAAATTTCCAAAATAATAAAGAAAATAGGTGTCTGCTTTAACAAGCCACCTGTCAGCTCTAGTGTGCATTTTAACACTCAGCCAATGATATGACCATAATTAACAGTTCTAAATTCTGCGTTAATTTTGATATAGTTTGATCTAAGGTGTAAATTAAAGAAAAAGGAAGAACACCATGCTACTATCAATAGAATTATTTTTGCTATTTAAGGCTTTTCCTTGTCTTTAAGTCTAGTCTATTTATTGTCTTTTACCAGATTCCAAATGAAAAAGGATACGAAAGATACAGCAAAAGAGACAATACCAAAAGTATCCTCTCTCGGCCAGGGAGCAAAATGGGTTAATTGAATAGGTAGAGTTTCGGGGTGTACCAAAGAGACTGCGGCTATATATAACCACCCGAGTAGACCAAAAATAAATAATGTCAGAGAAGCTGCTTGAACTATTTTTCTCATAATGATATTCTATATTATGTTATTTAAAAAAACAATAATTATTCAAACCTTATTTCTAATTTATAACTCTAAGATGATTTTAGGTATCTACATGAAAAAAATAATCTCTAAATTTTACAACTATTTGGCAAACGACTCTCTATACAGAAATTCAATTTATCTGATGCTAAGCACGGGAGTGATGGCTGTATTCGGTTTCTTCTTTTGGATTATAAATGCACGTCTATACTCCGCCGAACAAGTAGGAATCGGGACAACCCTTATTTCTATAATGACATTAATTTCGAGTTTTAGTCTTTTAGGACTGGGAAACAGCTTAATTAAGTATCTCCCTACCTCTGATAAAAAAAATGAAAAGATAAATACTTCGTTTACGCTTGTTGGATTAACCTCCATATTCATTTCAATATTTTTTCTTGTCTTTTTAAAGACATTCTCTCCAAGATTATTATTTGTCAGAGAAAATATTATTTTTTCTTTACTGTTTATATTATTTATAGTCTTTACTTCACTTAATGCAATATCGGAAAATGTTTTCATAGCCTACCGCTCATCAAAATTCGTGTTAATAAAAAACACTATTTCCAGCATTGTTAAACTAATTCTCCCGATATTTCTAGTAGCACTAGGAGCCTATGGCATAGTTGTGTCTATGGGAATAGCGATAGCCATCGCTTTTTTAGTAAGTCTGGTATTTCTTATCTTACGTTTCAATTACTCACCTAAACCAATTATTGACAGAATTGTTGTGAAGAGAATGACTAAATTTTCGCTTGGGAACTATGTTGCGGGATTTATTGGAGGATTACCGGCAATGGTTCTACCCATACTTATAACAAATTCAATCGGAGCGAAGTTTTCGGCATATTTTTATATGGACATGATGATTGCCAACCTTCTCTACATTATTCCATCAGCCACCTCCCAAGCATTATTTGCAGAAGGCTCTTACAGTGAAATAGAATTAAAAGTGCATTTAAAAAAAGCGATAAAAATAATTTCTATAATTATTATCCCTGCAATTATTGTAACTTTTCTATTTGGAAAATATATTCTTCTAGCCTTTGGAAAGGAATACTCAAGCGAAGGAGTTATTTTTCTTCAGATATTAGCGATTAGTGGAATATTTATCTCAATAAATTGTATAGGAAATTCTATTTTTTATATAAAACATAGAATAAAATTAATTATTCTTGTAAATTTTATTGGTGCTTCGATAATTTTATCTTTAAGCATCATATTTATTCACAACAATCTGTTGGGAATAGGAGTTGGTTGGATGTTGGGGCAGGGAATAATCTCTGTAATATACTTATTATTTATTAAGAAACTCCTTTAGTTTTGTATTTCTCAATTTTCCGAAAAAACACCTAAAACCGGAAACGTTTAAAGTTACTTTATTTAAAGAAAATATTACACGTTATTTACGGCATTACAAGATTAACGTGACACTAGAGCCTGATGCCGGGTTTAGTGCTATCTAGTTATTTTGGTATAAGCGCAACTGTATTTGCTAATGATGATGCTATGACAGTTTTTGCTGGAACAGCAGCAATTTGTGCAGATCCTGAATTGAGAAGGGCCTGACTCCATAATTGTCTATAAGTACCATCAGCTTTTACAACTCCAAAAAGTCCATCAGCATAATCGTGCCAAGCATAAAATAATGCTCTGGTTATTCCTGAAGCTTTGATATAATCAATCATTTCAGTTACTGCTGCTGCCTGTACTGCTTCATCTGTAGAGTAATCCTCCAAAGAAGAATAACTGGGGGCAAACTCTGTCAGATATGTGCCATTAACACCAAAAGCATTTACCAGATTAGTTATGGAGGTTTTCCAGTCATCAGCATAATAACCATCTCCACCCATATAGATATTGGATGCCAAAATATCTATATCTCCCTTACCTGCCGCTATCCAGTCATCTATGGAACCTTGCCAGCAAGAATAACTTACCTTACCGCTAGTAAATATTGCTTTAACTTCTGTGGCGACAGATTTTAGATTGATAATTATTTGGGCAACTGTCATTGTTGTGCCATCAACGTGGAATTCTTCTTCATTTCCCAACTGAAATTCATATACTCCATTATCTTGAGCCCATTGAGCAGCATCTAATATTGCTTGTCTAAAATTCACCCAATTTTCAGCAGTGATTACAGTTGGATTTGAAGATACTCCCCAAATAAACTTTAAACCTTTAACATTACCTGCAATAACTGCTGCTTTTGAACCATTTACATTTACAGTATCTTGATAATCATAAAGGCCTCTTACTTCAGTAAATCCATTAGCTAACCATGTATCCGCATAATCATTAATGTGGTCATGCCACGCAGTAAAACCTGTTAATCCAGACCATTTTTGCGGGTTTTCAGTTTTCGGTTCTTCTGTAGCTGTTTTGGAATTGACTGTATTAACTGTACAACCATTTAATAATAACAAGGTCAGACAAAGAACTAATAATATGATTATACCGATATATCTCATAACTTATTCTCCTTTTTATATATTTAAAAAAAGAGTATCTGATTACTTAATCATTAATCATCCGTGGATTCTATTTGGATTTGATGTCTGCCCCTTGTATATTAATAGCAACTTATTATTGACCAAGAAAAGATGTTAATATGATACTGGATGAGTTTGTAGTTGGTTAAGGCCGTTCTGTCCCTGGAGCAATCATCATTTTGATGATTAGCTCGTACTATAGATGGGCCGCCCTTCTACAATCTTGGACAGTATCAGAAGCGAAATATGAAAATATTTCAGCTTGCATTGCCACAAGGTAAAGTTACAGAAGGGCGACCAGGCAAACTCTCCTAAAAATGATTAGGAGGTTTCATTAT
>DASRMF010000120.1:0-5163 GCA_035648055.1 Atribacterota bacterium | reverse complement strand
CAAGCTGTTTATGAAATTGATAAAAAAGGTAATTTTACTTTCCTTAATCAAACCGCAATAAAAATTTGGGGATTTACTAAAAGTGAATTAAAAAATGGCTTGTCTTCCCTCCAAACCTTAATTCCGGAAGACCGCCCTCGTGCTATAAACAATATTAATAAATTATTCTCCGGAAGCAAATTAGAGGTTAATGAATATACTGCAATAAAAAGGGATGGCACTACTCTTCCAATAATAATATATGGAAGCCCGAAATATAAAAATGGCGAAATAGTTGGCACTCGCGGTGTGGTAGTTGATATCAGCAAACTTAAAAATATTGAAAAAACTCTCCTGAAAAGCCAACAGAAATTTTCCAGTCTCTTTAAAAGTAATCCTGAAGCTTTAGTCTATCTGGATGATAAGGGAATAATATTAGATGCAAATCTTCGTTTTTGTGAACTTTTTGGCTACACTTTAGATGAAGTAAAGGGGGAAAATTTTGATGGCGGGATGATCCATCCTTCCGATAGGGTAGAAGAGGCAAAGAGGGTAACTGAAAAAGCTTTAAAAGGAAATTTTTATTATGAAACTATCAGAAATAAAAAAGATGGAACTTTGTTCCCCGTAGCTATTTCTGGTTCTCAGGTTATAATTAATGGCAAACTGCAAGGGCTAATGGCTTTATTTCAAGATATTACCGAGCGTGAACAGAGTGAAAAAGTGCAACAAGTCTTATACAATATCTCCAGATCCGCTAATTCTAATATATCGCTTAAAGAACTTTATCCAATTATTCACAAAGAGCTCCATAAAATAATAGACGCCACTAATTTTCATATCTCTCTATTAAATAAAAACAAATCATTTTTTTCTTATTATAGTGATGAAAAAGATGATCTCAATCAAATAAGTAAATCTGGTACAACAGATAATCTTGCCGTATATATTTCTAGAAGTGGTAAATCAATTTTAGTTAATTATAAACAAATTATGGAGATGGGATCTCAGAAAAAAATAAAATTATCTCAATTGGGTACTCTTACTAAAAATGTACTCTTGTTAGGCGTACCTTTAAAGATAAAAGATAATATCATTGGCTCTATGGCAGTATTAACCTATGATAATCCCCGCCTCTTTAATGAAAAAGATATCAAGCTTATGGAGTTTGTCTCGGAACAGGTAGCTACTGCCATCGAGAGAAAACGTACCGAAGAGGCACTTCAGGCAAGCCAACAGGAATATTCTAACTTATTCAACGGTAGTCCGGAAGCAGCGATATATCACGACGAAGAAGGTATAATTTTAAATATAAATCCGCGTTTTACCGAACTTTTTGGTTATACTTTGGCAGAAATTAAAGGTAAAAATATTAATGAAGGTATGATTTTCCCTCAAAATAAGACAATAAAAGAAAGCGAAAAATTAACCAGATTAGCCTTAGAAGGTAAAGTCGTTACACGTGAAACCATTAGAAAAAAGAAGGATAATTCTTTAATATCAGTAATCATATCAGTCGCTAAGGTTACCACAGAAGGACAATACAGAGGAGTTTTCGCTTTTTATAAAGATATTACCGAACGTAAAAAAACAGAAGAAAAATTACGCCAGAATGAAGAAAAATTTGCCGGGATATTTAAAAATATTCCGGATGCCGTTTTTTATCAAAATACAAAAGGAACCATCCTTGATATAAACCCCCGCTTTACCGAGTTTTTCGGTTATACCAAAGAAGACATACTGGGTAAGAATATCGATGAAATCGGCCTTTATCCCAAAGGCAGGATTAAAGAGGGGAAAGATTTAACCCGTAAAACTTTAAATGAAGATTTAACTAATTTTGAAACTGTCAGACAAAAAAAAGACGGCACTCTTATTTCGGTACGTATTTCCACTTCCTTTGTAAAAATAAAAAATAAGGTTGCCGGTATCATTGGTTTATATCAGGATATTACCGAGCGTGAACAGAGTGAAAAAGTGCAACAAGTCCTATACAATATCTCCAAAGCCGCCAATTCCTCCATCTCTCTTGGCCAGCTTTATAAAACTATTCATCAAGAATTAGGTAATATTATTGATACGTCTAATTTTTACATCGCCCTGATTGACGAAAATAAAGATGAATTATATTTCCCTTACCATATCGATGAAAAAGATGACAATTTCCCCATTCAGAAATTTAGTACTTCAAATGTGCTTACTGCCCAAGTCATGAAAACAGCTAAGCCTTTGTTTAATACAAGTAAAGAATATGAAAAGATGATAGCTTCAGGAGAATTGAATCCCATGGGTAGCACTTCCCCTCAAAGCATCTGGCTGGGAGTTCCTTTAAAAATTGAAGGTCATGTCATGGGTGCCATGGCAGTTCAAAACTACACCAATCCTAATCTCTACAGCAAACGCGATATCAAGCTTATGGAGTTTGTCTCCGAACAGGTAGCAACCGCTATCGAGAGAAAAAGAATGGAAGAAGAGCTGAAAAAATTAGCTCACCATGATCCTCTTACCGGAACTTATAGTAGAACTTATGGATTGGAACTTATTCAAAGACAGGTTAAATTAGCCAAACGAAATAAAACTTCTTTTCTGTTAGCTTATGCTGATTTAGATAATTTAAAAAAAATTAATGATGAATTTGGCCATGAAGAAGGGGATAAAGCGCTTATCCAAATGGCAAATTTCTTTCAGTCCATCCTGAGAGAAGTAGATATTATTATACGCATTGGGGGAGATGAATTCTTATTGATTTTCCCGGATAGTTCTTTAAAGGAAATACCTATAATTAATGAGCGTTTTAACGATAACTTAATTAAGTTAAACCAAACCATTAAGAAACCCTACAAAATAGGTTTTAGTATTGGTGTTTCTTGTTACGACCCTGATAATCCCCAATCTGCGGATGAGTTAATCCGAATAGCTGATAAAAAGATGTATAAAGAGAAGAAGGGAAAGAAGTGCAAGTAAAGAGGTCAACCTCATTGGCTGCATAGATAAGAGGTCAGGTCGAAATACGAGAAAATTTTAGACAACTACATCAAATTATGGTAAAATCTTTAATAAATATATTATAAAACCGTAATAAGATAAGGAGAAAATAAGGAGGAGCACCGGTGGAGAAAGATAAAGATATAGAATTTGTTAAAGAAATTGCTTCAAAGGAAAAAGACTTTTCACAGTGGTATGTGGATGTAGTAAGAAAAGCTGAACTGGCTGACTATACCACCATAAAAGGCTGTATGGTAATCAGACCCTATGGATACGGCCTATGGGAGAACATGCAAGCTGGTTTGGACAGAAGAATCAAAGAAACCGGACATAAGAATGCTTATTTTCCTTTATTTATTCCCGAGAGCTTATTAAAGAAAGAAGCAGAACATGTAGAGGGTTTTGCCCCCGAGGTTGCCTGGGTTACTCATGGAGGTAACCAAAAGTTGGAAGAGAGGATGGCTATCCGTCCTACCTCAGAAGCCATTGTCTGCAGCCTTTATTCCAAATGGGTTAAATCCTGGAGAGACTTACCTATTTTAATAAACCAATGGGTAAATATTGTACGTTGGGAGAAAGTGACCCGTCTTTTTTTAAGAACTACCGAATTTCTCTGGCAGGAAGGACATACTGCCCATAAGACCGAGCAAGAAGCAGAAGAAGAGACCTTAAAAATATTAAATCAGGTTTATCGGGATTATATCGAAAAAGACCTGGCTATTCCGGTAATTGTAGGACAAAAAACTGAAAAAGAAAAATTTGCCGGGGCATTACACACTTATACTTTAGAAGCCCTTATGGCTGATGGCAAAATGCTTCAAGCCGGGACTTCGCATAATTTAGGGCAAAATTTTGCCAAGGCCTTTAATATTAAATATTTAGACGAAGATCAGAAAGAGAAATATGTCTGGCAGACCTCCTGGGGGACGACTACCAGATTAATTGGAGCCTTGGTGATGGTGCATGGTGACGAACGGGGTTTAAAATTACCTCCCAAGGTTGCGCCCGTTCAGGTAATCATAGTGCCCATTATGTTCGATAAAACCAAGAAAGAGGTTTTAGAGAAAGCAGAGAGTATCCAGTCCATTTTAAAGAAAGATTTTCGGGTTGAGGTTGATACTCGAGACGGGTACACCCCCGGTTGGAAATTCAACGAATGGGAGATGAGAGGAGTTCCTTTAAGACTGGAGATTGGACCTAAAGATATGGCGCAAGGTCAGGTGATGCTGGTGAGAAGGGATACCGGAGAAAAGATGGCTGTAAAAGAAGAAAAATTAGCAGAGACAGTGAAAGAATTACTGGATAATATTCAAGAAAATCTTTTTACCCGAGCCAAGAAATTTTTAGAAGAAAATATTCGCGAGACCTCCGATTATAACGAATTCAAAAAAATTATCGAAAACCAGAAAGGATTAATCAAGACTTATTGGTGTGGAAATAAAGATTGTGAAGATAAGATAAAAGAAGAAACCAAAGCAAGCATAAGATGCATTCCTTTTGAGCAAGAAAAAGATTCGGGAAAATGTATTTATTGTGGGAAGGAGTCTTCTACTTTAGTGTATTTTGCCCGAGCTTATTAAAAAATTATAAGATAAAGGAGGGTAAAAAAATGGCCGAAGTACTGATTGGAAAAGCAACCGATTACTTTGCCAAAATAGGTGTTGCTGCTTTAATTATCGAAAACGGAGAATTGAATTTGGGTGATACCATTCATTTTGTTGGGCACACTACTGATTTTGAACAGAAAGTAAACTCCATTCAAATGGAAAACCAGGCTGTAGATTCTGCCAAAAGCGGCGATGGGATAGGAATCAAGGTGAAAGATAGAGTTCGCCATGGTGACAAAGTATATAAAGTTACCGCTTAGATTAAATTATTATTATAATTAAGGTCATTCCTGTTTCCTCAGGAATGACCTTATACTTATTTCTTTTTACTTTCTTTTGGGCTATAATTTTCCAGAAAAGGTCTAATCAGGTCGATAGGCAAAGGGAATAAAGTGGTAGAATTTTTATCAGCAGCTATCTCGGTTAAGGTCTGCAAGTATCTAAGCTGTAAAGCCATTGGTTGTGTTGCGATTTTTTCCGCAGCTTGGACTAATTTTTCTGAGGCTTGGTACTCTCCTTCAGCATGAATTATTTTTGCTCTTCTTTCTCTTTCTGCCTCAGCCTGTTTAGCCATTGCCCTTTTCATGTTTTC
>DASRMF010000119.1:0-7807 GCA_035648055.1 Atribacterota bacterium | reverse complement strand
ATCAGAACATATGCGAAAGATTTATATTCCCGATGCTCTTTAAAGGTTTTAAAATATTAAATTTATATTTATTTTTTCTCAACTACAATAGTACATTTGGTAAGTAAAGCAGCTATGGCACCCACAGCAGCCAATATCGGGGCAACAAGAGCTCCCACGGCGCCTACGGTTAAAGGAAATTCAGCAACTGATTCGCCATCTTCATTTTTAATGATTATTCTTCGGGCATTTCCCTCTTTTATGATTTCTTTAATTTTTTCGAAAATATCTTCTCCGGAAACTTTAAATTCTTCTTTTTTATTTGTCATCGTCTTTCTCCTTTAATTATTTTTCTTTATTTTATTATAACATAATTACTACCCAAGAAGTAAACGAAGTAGTAATCTAGTGGCACGATGCATCGTGCCACTACAACCTAATTATAACCAACAAATCAAAAATTATAAAATTAAAATTTATTTAAGAATTATTTTTAAAAAAGAAAGAATTATACTATAATTATAATATGATGATTGATAGTAATATCGAACGGAAATAATTTTAAAGGAGAACTGTTATGAAAATTTATATTAGTGCTGACATCGAGGGAGTTACCGGCATTACCCATTGGGATGAAACTGAAAAAACAAAATCTGATTACCAGAAGTTTGCCAAACAGATGACCGATGAAGTTAAAGCAGCCTGTGAAGGTGCAATAAAGGCGGGGGCAAAAGAAATTTGGATTAAAGATGCCCACGATACCGGAAGAAATATTAATGCAGCTGATCTGCCACAAAATATCAAATTAGTTCGGGGTTGGAGTGAACATCCTTATTTAATGGTTCAGGAATTAGACGAATCATTTGATGCTTTATTAATGATTGGTTATCATTCTTTTGGCAGTTCAAGCTCTAATCCTTTATCCCATACTCTAAGTTCCTCCACTTTAAATTATATAAAATTAAACGGAGAATATGCCAGCGAATTTTTAATTCACGCTTATGCTGCTGCTACTATGGGTGTGCCAGTGGTTTTTATAAGCGGGGATGAGGGAATCTGCAAAGAAGCGAATAAAGTTAATAAAAACATCCAAACTGTGGCGGTAAATAAAGGTGTAGGTAATTCAGTAATCAGTATCCATCCCCAGCTTGCAGTGGAAAAAATTAAAGAGAGTGTGGAGTCAATACTAAAAGGAGATATTAATAAATGTAAAATTGAATTACCGGAGCATTTTAAAGTAAAATTGTCATATAAAAAACATACAAGAGCATTTAAAGCATCTTTTTATCCGGGGATGGAACAGGTTTCTTCTACCAGTTTACTATTTGAGACAGATAATTATTTTGAAGTTTTACGGATGTTATTATTTACGATATAAAAAAATAAAGCTGAGAAAATTTATTGTAGAAAAAAAGTAATTTAAAATTTTTTTATAATTTTATTAAAATAAAGCAGGATTCTTAAAATCCTTGTCGAATAGATATGTAGATTTACAAAATGAAATTAGATTCTTGAAGGAAGGTCTATTTTCTTACTTTATTGATCGGAAAAAAAATTAAAAAGGAAGGAGGTGAAAAAAAGAATGAGAAATAAAAAATTAGTACTGATGGTCATTTTTTCTCTATTGATTGTACTTTGCACAGGTAGTATTAGTTTATTGGCTGCAGAGAAAAAGGTGTACATTAATGGTATTGATGCTGATTATCCTCCCTTTGCTTACATAGATGAAAAGGGTAATCCTGCTGGTTTTGATGTGGAATGCCTGAATTGGATTGCCCAGGAGATGGGTTTTGAAGTCAAACATCAACCTACTGCCTGGGATGGTATAGTTTCCAGTTTATTAGCCAAAAAGATTGATATGGTTTATTCGGGAATGTCTATTACTCCCGAGAGGCTGGAAAAGGTAGATTTTAGTATACCTTACTGGGAAATAAACCAGGCACTTTGTGTGGGTGAAGATTCAGACCTTAATATTATCGCAGCCTTAAGCGGAGATAAATATACAGTAGGAAGTCAGAGAGGGTGCACAGCTGCAGAGTGGATTGAAGAAAACCTGGTAGGAACCGGCATACTTCCGAAAGATAACCTAAAACTGTATGAAAGCTTTTCTTTAGCAGTCAAAGATTTATTAAACGGAAGAATAGATTCAGCTATGATGGATGATGTCATGGTAGAAGATGCTATCAGAAAAGGACAAGCCGTGAAGATTGTAGGAATAATTAAAACTGGAGAAGAATACGGAATAGCAGTTAGAAAAGAAGATAAAGAATTAAAAGCACTACTTGATGAAGGAATAACTAAATTGAGAAAGTCAGCTGAATGGGATGAATTGATTATTAAATATTTTAGTGAATAAAAGATATGATAAAGGTGGAGAAAATGTATTTTTGTCTTTAGGTTATTTCTCCACCTTTATTTGGTTATAAAGTGAGAATAATAACTATGAACGAAAATCTTGCATTAATCTACAAATCTCTCCCTTATCTACTTAAAGGCTGTGTGATAACTATTGGATTGGTAGGAGGAGCTTTAGGTCTGGGTTTTGTAATAGGGATTCCCATGGCGGTAGGTCAAATTTAAGGATTTACATTAAAAAAAATGAAATAATTATTACTATCGATTAACTTGAAAAAGAAAAACTTATTATAAAAATATTTTAATTTTTTGAAAAAAAAAGAAGAATTTTTAAACTTTTTGTCGAACCTAATAAGTAGATGCGAAGAGTAAAACTAAATTCTTACAAAAAGATCTATTTTCTTTTTTGTTTTATTTAGCCAAAATAAAAAATAAAATATGGAAGGAGGTGAAAAAAAGAATGAGAAATAAAAAATTAGTACTAATGGTTATTTTTTCTCTATTGATTGTACTTTGCGCAGGTAGTATTAGTTTATTGGCTGCAGAGAAAAAGGTATACATTAATGGTATTGATGCTGCTTTTCCACCCTTTGCTTACATGGATGAAAAAGGTAATCCTGCTGGTTTTGATGTAGAAAGTTTAGATTGGATCGCTGATCAAATGGGCTTTGAAGTCAAGCACCAGCCTACAGCCTGGGATGGCATAATTCCCAGTTTATTAGCCGGAAAGATTGACCTTATTTATTCAGGAATTGGCATTTCGGAAGAAAGAGAAAAGGTAGTTGATTTTACCATACCCTATTGGGAAATTAACGAAGTGGTCTGTGTTCTTGAGAGTTCCGATCTTAACATTATTTCTGCTTTAACCGGTAACTATACAGTAGGAAGTCAAAGAGGGACTCAGGCTGAAATATGGGTGGAAACCAATCTAATAAAACCCGGTATACTTCCAAAAGATAACCTAAAATTGTATGAAAGCTTTTCTTTAGCAGTCAAAGATTTAGTAAACGGAAGAGTAGATTCAGCTATAATGGATGATGTAATGGCAGAAGATGCAATTAGAAAAGGGCAAGCTATGAAGATTGTAGGAATAATTAAGACTGGATACAAATATGCAGTAGCAGTTAGAAAAGAAGATAAAGAATTAAAAGCATTGCTTGATGAAGGAATTGCTAAATTGAGAAAGTCAGCTAAATGGGATGAATTAATTATTAAATATTTTAGTGAATAAAAGATATAATAAAGGTGGAGAAAATGTATTCTTGTCTTTAGGTTATTTCTCCACTTTTATTTGGTTATAAAGTGAGAATAATAACTATGAATGAAAATCTTGCATTAATTTACCAATCTCTTCCTTATTTACTTAAAGGCTGTGTGATAACTATTGGATTGGTAGGAGGGGCTTTAGGCCTGGGTTTTGTAATAGGGATTCCCATGGCGGTAGGTCAAGTTTATGGGAATAAATATTTATCCGGTTTAATTTCTCTTTATGTCTGGTTTTTCCGGGGGCTTCCGGTATTAGTCCTCCTTTTTCTTTTTTATTTTGGGCTATTTTCTCTTATTGGGCTTAATTTACCTGCTTTTACGGCGGCTATCCTGGTCTTGGGGTTACGAAGTGCTGCTTATCAATCACAGATTTTTCGAGGGAGCATACAATCACTCGGTGAGGGGCAAATGTTAGCTGCCCGTTCTTTAGGAATGAAGAAATCTGAGGCAATTTTGTATATAATTTTGCCCCAGGCTTTGCGGATTTCTATTCCCGGCTGGTCTAATGAATATGCTATTCTCTTGAAAGATTCAGCAATTACTTATGCTGTGGGGGTAATGGAAATATTAACCAGGGCGAATTTTATTTCTACCCGGACTTATAAACCTATGCCCATTTTTCTCACCTGTGCAGTAATTTTTATTATTTTAACTTATGGCGGAGTGAAAATTCTCGATCTTTTAGAAAATAGAGTGAGAATTCCTGGTTATGGAGAGGAGGAAAGGTGAAGTTAAATAAGATGCAGAAGGATAAAAATCTTGTATTACATGTAGAAGATATACATAAAAGATATGGAAAAGAAGAGATATTAAAAGGGATTTCTTTTGAAATCAAAAAAGGAGAAACTAAAGTTATTATTGGTCCTTCGGGGAGCGGGAAAAGCACCCTGCTTCGCTGTATCAATCAATTGACTATTCCGGACAAGGGCAAAATCTGGTTAGAAAATGAAGAAGTAACCCATGATAAGAAGGATATTAATCGATTTCGCCAGAAAATGGGTATGGTTTTTCAGGATTTTAATTTATTCGATCATTTAAATGCCTTAAAGAATGTCGAAATAGGTTTGATAAGAGTAAAAAAGATGGATAAGAAAGAAGCCAGAGAAAAGGCAATGGAAGAATTAAAACAAGTTGGTTTGGAAAAGCAAGCTAATTTATATCCTGCACAACTTTCGGGAGGACAAAAACAAAGAGTATCTATAGCCCGAGCTTTAGCAATGGACCCCAAAGTGATGCTTTTTGATGAGCCTACTTCAGCACTCGACCCGGAACTAATCGGGGAAGTGTTAGAAGTAATAAAAAAATTAGCTCTTAGCGGAATGACCATGGTAGTGGTAACTCATGAAATGGGTTTTGCCCGTTCGGTAGCAAATGAGATAATATTTATGGAAAATGGGAAAATATTGGAAAGCGGAATACCTTATGAACTTTTTAATAATCCTAAATATGAACGTACGAAGCGATTTCTTAATAAAATAACCGAGTTATACGGAGAGTAGAGTGAAAGAAGATGAATGAATTTTATTATTTTATTCGAAATATTCTCTTACCCCCTTTATTAGAAGGTACATTAGTTACTATCAAATTAATAATTTTGTCCATCCCCATGGGTTTTATTTTAGGGGTTTTAATAGCCGTGGGGAGGGTATACGGGAATAAAATTATTTCCACACTATGCACTGTTTATGTAATTTTTTTTCGTGGCACTCCTTTATTGGTACAGCTTTTTATCCTTTATTATGGTTTACCCTCTGTCGGTATTTTCTTTTCTCCTTTTGCAGCTGCAGTTATTGGCTTTATTCTTTGTAGTTGTGCCTACCATTCCGAATATATAAGAGGGGCGCTGCAATCGATTAAAAGTGGCCAGATGATGGCTGCTGAAGCTCTGGGTATGACTAGGTCTAAAGCTATTTTATATATTATTCTTCCTCAGGCTCTAAGAAGGGCAATTCCCGGTTGCTCTAATGAAATTATTTATTTAGTAAAATATTCTTCTCTGGCTTTTATGGTTACCTGTGTGGAGTTAACCGGGGCAGGGAAAATTATCGCTTCTCGTTATTTTGAATATACCTTAGTTTTTGCAGTAGTGGGAGTAATATATTTATTAATGGTCTCTGTGATTACTAAAGTACTTAATACCTTAGAAAGGAAATTAGAAATTCCCGGGATAGGATAAGCCTTATTAAAGCGAAATATAAATATTATAAAAGTATTTGATTTTTTTAAAAAAAAGAAGGATTTTTGAGGAAAATATTGAAAAATTACCTTTGCTTAGTGCTTCCACAGATATTGGGAATGTAAGTCATATAATTCCTTCTTTACACCCTTTAATTAAAGTAGTATCTAAAGGTATTATACCTCATACAAAAGAATTTGCTAAAGGAGTCATTTCTGAAAAAGCAGATAAAACATTAATAAAGGAATCTAAGTTATTGGCTTTGACAGCGTACCAAGTTATGTCTGATAAAAATATGTTAAATAAAATTATACAAGAATTTAAAAGATATCGTTAGAAAATATTAGGAGTTAAAATAATGAACAGCTATGATTTAGTAATTAATGGAGGAAAAGTTATTGATGTAGAATCTAAAACTAATGATGTAATAAATATTGGCATAGAAGGAGGGGTAATAAAATTATTATCTCAGGAGAAATTAAAAGGAAGAGAAGAGATTAATGCTTCTGGATTGATAGTAACAGCAGGTTTTATAGATATGCACACCCACGAGGATTCTATAAAATTTAATAGATTGGATGATAAAGATTATCCATTACCCATTGAAACTTCGAAAGTACTTTTAAGAACCGGTGTTACAACAATGATTGGTGGAAATTGTGGATTTAGTTCCTATCCTATTGAACCATATCTAGATAAAATTACCAAGAATAAACTATCAATAAATTATAGGACACTAATAGGATATTGTAGCTTACGTGAAATAATAGGTATAGATAAATATAAAAATGCCACTAAAAAACAGAGAGAAAAATTAAAAAATATGGTGGAAAAGGAGATGTCTAATAGAGCTTTAGGAGTATCTTTTGGTCTTGAATACTCTCCTGGAATAGCAACTGCCGAGGTAATCGAGATTTCTAAAATTGTTAAAAAATTTGGTAAGCTTATTGCAGTTCATATGAGATATGATTACCCTCAGAGGGCTTTAGAGGCAGTGGAAGAAATGGTGGAAGTAGCAAGAAAAACCGGGGTTAGAGTCGAAATATCACATTTAGCTGCAAATGTATATGGAAAAGATAACAGAAAAAATGTTTTAGAGGAAGCTCTATTGTTAATTCACGAAGCTGTTGATGAAGGTTTGGATATCTCGGCTGATGTTTATCCCTATGATGCTTGGGGTACTTCTATAAAGTCTACAGTGTTTGATGAAGGATGGATAAATAAATATAATTTTACATATAAAGACATTGAGATTCTAACAGGGCCACACAATGGGGAGAGATGTACTCCTGAATTATTTGATTCTCTGAGGGCTGAAGAAAAAGATACAATGGTAGCTTGTCATAACGCTATTCCCATAGATGATATTCGACGAGCGATTCAGGATCCTTTGGTAACTATAATAAGCGATGGTCAGATGACAAAAGATGCTATCACAGGTGACTTAAAGGGTCACCCTCGAAGTGCGGGTACACCAGCAAAACTGTTAGGGGATATAATAAGAGAAAAAAAATGGATTAGCTTAAATGAGGGTATTAGTAAATTAACTTTAATCCCAGCAAAAATATTAAAATTATCTAACAAAGGATGTTTGCAGGAAGGAAAAGACGCAGATATAACTATATTTAATTTAGAAAAAATAATTGATAAAAGTAAGTTTGGTAAAAATATATGTGCATCTCCGCCTGAAGGAATAGAATATGTAATTATAAACGGAGATATAGCATATGAAAAAAAGATTATAAAACGTAATGATTTAGGCCAATGTATTTAATGCAGATAGAAAATAAAATAATAGAAGAAAAATTTAAATAATAGAAATGATAGAAAAGATAGTTTTAGATATTTCTCATCTAAAGTATCTTTCCACCAGAGAAATTATGTAAGAAACTAGAAGAAGAGATAAAAAAAGATAATATTTATCCTTCAGGGAATTACGATAAGCTTAGAATGAAATTTGCTAAAGGGGCTTATCATTCTGAATATATAAGGTGAGCTATTCAAATCGATAAAGAGCGGATAGATGATGGC
>DASRMF010000118.1:0-3643 GCA_035648055.1 Atribacterota bacterium | reverse complement strand
AGGATCTAGACCCAGAGCCAGAGCAGGCAAACCATCGGTAACTAAATTCATCCAGAGTATCTGAATAGGAATTAATGGACTAGGTAGTCCAATCAAAATAGCGCCAGCAATGGCAATTATTTCACCCAGATTGCAGGAGATTAAATAATGGATAAATTTTTTAATATTTTGATAAATCTTTCTTCCTTCTTCTACGGCTCCTACAATAGAAGCAAAATTATCATCAGTCAGGATCATATCAGAGGCTTCTTTAGTTACATCGGTCCCGGTAATACCCATAGCTATCCCGATATCCGATTCTTTTAAGGCTGGAGCATCATTTACCCCGTCCCCGGTCATCGCTACCACGTGCTTCTTCTTCTGCAAGGCACTAACGATACGACGTTTATGACGTGGAGATACCCGGGCAAAGATAGTAGTATTTCCTACCGCCTCTTCTAATTCAGATTGCGACATTTTTTCTAATTCTTCTCCGGTAATAATCCTATCTCCCGAATGATATATACCCAGTTCGGAAGCGACTGCTTTTGCGGTAAGAGAATAATCTCCGGTAATCATAATCGGATGTATGCCAGCTCTAAGACAGGTTTTTACTGATTCAATAGCCTCCTTACGCGGCGGATCGATCATAGCTATTAATCCTAAAAAGATTAGTTCTTTTTCGGCATCTTTTATTTCTTTAATTTCGTCAAGATTTTCTTCATTCACAAACCTATAAGCTATGGCTAAAACTCGTAAGGCTTCCTGAGCCAATTCTATATTCTGAGATAAAATCTTATTTTTTATGGATTCTCCCATCTCTTCTTTCGTACCATTTTTCTGATAATATTTACAATAGTCTATCACCTGATCGGGGGCTCCTTTGATAAAAATAATTTGATTTCCATCGGCTGTCTGATGAACGGTGGACATTTGTTTACGATCTGAATCAAAAGGAAATTCTTTCACTCGAGGATAATCCTCTTCCAGTTTTTTCTTATCATAACCAGCTTTAGTGGCGGTTACTACCAGAGCACCCTCGGTAGGATCACCAATAATTTCCCACTGTTCATTATCATTATTCCTTTGCAGTTCGGCATTATTGCAAAGGACTGCTCCTCTTAACAATAAGGATAAATCCGGATCTGTTTGGGGTTGAATCTCTTGCCCGGTTTGATAAAATTTCCCCACCGGCTGATAACCTTCTCCTTCTACTTCAATATTTTTCTCCGGAAGAACTAATTTTCTTACGGTCATCTGGTTCTGAGTTAAAGTCCCGGTTTTATCCGAGCAAATAACTGTGGTAGCACCTAAAGTTTCTACTGCCGGTAAACGCCGGACAATAACGTGTTTTTTTATCATTCTCTGTACTCCGAGAGCTAAAACAACCGTTACCACTGCAGGTAAGCCTTCTGGAACCGCGGCTACAGCCAGAGAAATTCCGATAAGAAACATCTCAAAAAATTCAATACCGCGTAAATAACCTAATAAAACTACAAATCCCACCACAATTAATATAATTAAACCAAGTTTTTTACCAACTTGATTTAAATTCTTCTGTAATGGAGTTTCCTCTTGTTTCTGCTCTTCTAACATCCCCGCAATCTGACCCATCTCGGTTTTCATCCCGGTAGCAACTACAATCCCTCTACCTCTTCCGGAGATAACTGCAGTCCCCATAAAAGCCATATTATCCTGATCTCCGGTAGAAATATTATCTTTATCTATTATTTCATCTGTCTTTTCAACCGGCACTGACTCACCGGTTAGGACAGCCTCCTGTATTTTAAGATTAGTAACCATAGAGAGGCGAAGGTCAGCGGGTATATGATCACCGGATTCTAAAAGGACAATATCGCCTGGAACCAATTGAGTGGCTTCGATCCTGGCCTGTTTTCCATCTCTTATTACCAAAGCATTGGGTGTGGTCATCTTCTTTAAAGCAGCCAGAGACCTCTCTGCTTTATACTCCTGGACTACTCCCAAAGTAGCATTTAAAATTAAGATTATAACAATAACAATAGCATCACTTACCTCTCCTAAAATAAATGATACCAGAGCAGAAATCAGTAAAATAAGAACCAGAACATCTTTAAACTGCCCCAAAAACATATCCCAGGTAGTGCGGCCTTTCTTTTCCTCCAGTTGATTGGGTCCTACCTCATCCAATCGTTTTTTCACTTCCGGAGAGGATAATCCTATTTTTAGATCAGTTTTACTGTACTGAACCACCTCATCAATAGATTGCTGATAATATTTTTTCATTTAAGTTGTCCTCTTATCATTAAATATGTTTACTCTTAGCCGCTCACTTAATTGCCATAATTCCTTATCAATGTCCCCCCTCTTACTTTCTCTTTGAATCATTTTACATACAGGCTCTGCTTTTCCGAGGTTACGACAAGTTATAATTATAATACTTCAGAATCTTCCCTGTGGCAAGCTGTAGGGAATTCTTAAGATAAGCATAAAGCAATTCTTATGTTCGTTTATTCCTCTCTGGATTGAGAGCAGTAAAAGTGATAAAATTAAAACCATAAGACAAGGTAAAAAATGTTCTAAGACTATAAATAAAAAGGAGGTAATGAAATGACTAAAGATATCAAAGTACGGATGAATTGGCTGAAGGGTATGTATATTTACACCATTGTGGCAGCAGGAGGATTCGGATTGGGAATAATTCTTATGCCTGAAGTGATGAAATCTATGTTGGGATGGCCAGGTGCAGAACCAATAGCTTGGGGAATTGTTGGTACTATTTATATAGCATTTAGGATTTTGTCTATATTCGGTCTGTGTTCTCCCCTTAAATTTGTGCCTATTCTTTTTTTACAACTTTGCTACAAGTCGATATGGCTCATTGGGGTTATACTCCCTCTTTTAATGACCAAGCAGTTCCCAAACTATGCCCTATCTTTCGCCCTAATATTTGCAACTTTTATCATCGGAGACATCATCGCCATACCTTTTTCCTATATTTTTACAAAAGAACAATAGACCCAATTCAAGTCTTAGTTAAGTGTTGCCTCTGCAACTTGAGCCCAAGCTGTCCCTATTATTCACCTTAAAGCGAAATGCCGCGGGGAAGATGATTAATGGGTCAAGTCTTGCAATATCACTTTTCATCTTCCTGCTTCAATTTTTTTAATCGCTCTACTCACTGTAATATAATGTATACCAATATATTCTACTATATCTTTTGTTATATTGCAAAACCCTTTAAACCTTCTAATAAATCCCGCCGGCTGGCTAATTGCTGCCCTGCAAGTTAATTATCTTAATCCGGAATCATCTAAAGAAGAAAATGATGAGGGAGAAAAAATAATAAAAACAGAAGAAATGCAACCAGAAAGCAAAATAATGAGACCAGAAAAAATAAATCGCAAAAAGAAACCGGACGAAGAAACAAAGAGATTATTCCGAGAAGAAGAATTAGAATGGATTAGAAAGATAAGAAATAATGTTTTAAAGTAAATGACCATCCCACTTTGTAATTCTCTCCGTAAATAATTTTATTTTTGTATTGCATAATAATAGTTTTATGTTATAATATTGTTATCATATGATAACAATATTATTTAGGGGAACCGGCATTCAATTACAAAGAGAAATAGTAAGAAATATTTTAATCAAAATAAAAAGTTTAGTAGCAAAAGGAAATTAT
>DASRMF010000117.1:0-6033 GCA_035648055.1 Atribacterota bacterium | reverse complement strand
GATATGGCCGCTTATGAGGCTTATTTTGCCGGAAAGTTAAAAGATTATGCTTACCCCAAGGAAAAAATAGAAGAAGCCTTACAAGATCTACCAAAAGTATAACAGACGGCTCTGTAACTGGCAAAACCTGACAGGGGACGGTCGTCCTCTGTCAGGTTATTTAACAAGAAATAATTATATTCGGGGATGTTCCTTTATTACCAGCTTTTTCTTTTTTTTCAAAATCTATGTTAAAATAATTTTATTAAATATTTTTCAAAGTGTTATAATAATATAATAATTAAACATTAAAAAATTTTGCTAAGATTATTTTAATATAACATATGATACAAGACTGCTCCCAAAGAAGGGGAGGATAAACTAAATATGAAAAATTTAATGGATTGGGTACAGAAAGCTCTGGGATTGAGTCCCGAAGTACAAGTCAAGATGTTTGCTTCGCTGATCATAGGCTTAATTCTCTGGATTCTTTCCTCTTTGGTTGTCAAGATTGTTTCGCGCAGAACTGAAAATGTACGTACTCGTTACAACTGGAGAAAAACATCAGGTTACATATTTATTGTTTTAGGTATATTTTTTATAGGACGTGTATGGTTTAGCGGTTTTCAGTCTATAGCCACTTACCTGGGTTTATTGTCAGCCGGTATAGCCATTGCCTTAAAGGATGTAGTGGCCAATTTCGCGGGATGGCTCTTTATCATCAGCCGGAGACCTTTTTCTGTAGGAGACCGGATTCAAATTGGGAATTATGCCGGGGATGTTATCGATACCCGGGTTTTCCAATTTACTCTTTTGGAGATTGGTAATTGGGTAAATGCCGACCAGAGTACTGGTCGAATTGTCCATATTCCTAACGGCATGGTGTTGAGTGAAGTGCTGGCAAATTATAGCAAAGGATTTCAGTATATCTGGAATGAAATTCCGGTCCTTATAACTTTCGAAAGCAATTGGAAGGAAGCCAAAAAAATATTACAGAAAATTGCCGATAAGGATGCTGAACAATTAAGTAAAGCCGCTGAGAAGAGAGTAAAAGAGGCCAGTAAAAAATTTATGATATTATATTCCAGACTTACTCCCATTGTTTATACCAGTGTGCAGGATAGCGGAGTCTTGTTAACAATACGTTATCTTTGTGAACCTCAACGCCGTCGAGATAGTGAACAGGCAATTTGGGAAGATATTTTAAAAGAATTCGCCCGGAATAGCGATATAGATTTTGCCTATCCTACCAAGCGTTTCTATAATAACAAGCTTGAGGGTGAAAATTTTGTCAAAGGACCATTACCTGACAAAGTTAAAATTAAAAGAAATTAAAAGAAAGGAGTGAGATTTGTATGCAGTTACAATTGATTGTGGCTATTATTGTGGCTATTCTGGCTGTTGTTTTTGCGCTTCAGAATGCAGTTCCTATAACGGTAAGCTTTCTGACCTGGAGATTTGAAAGCTCATTAGCGCTAGTCCTTTTAATTACTGTCGCTTTGGGAGTTATAATGAGCTTATTGGTCTCGGTACCTTCAAAAATAAAGAGAATGAAATTAATTTCCAGTCAGAAGAAGAAGATTCAGGAACTGGAAAGCGGTCTACAAAAAGAGGCTGGAAACAAAACAGAAGAGGAAATTGAGAGCGAAGAATCAGAATTACCTTTGGGATAAGTAACCCTGATTAAATCCACGAACCAATATTGTAATTTATTAGGTATTATATTTATATAAATTAAAACGAGGTGAATTGCATTGTCTAAACTGGTTAAGAAAAAGTCAAAAAAGGCAGGGCTTCCTCCGGGAAGTATAGCCCATATCGGAAATAAGAGAGCTAAAAAGACCAAGATTACTATTGTTGACTATAATGAAAAACAGTTTCAAGAGAAAGAAGCAAAAACGGTTAAAGAATGTTTCCCTTATAAAAATAAGCCGACTGTAACCTGGATAAATATAGATGGTCTACATGAGGTTAAGATTATAGAAGAACTGGGGAAAAATTATAATTTTCACCCCCTAATTTTAGAAGATATTGTGGATACCGATCAACGTACCAAAATAAAAGATTTTGTAAATTACATTTTTATTATTTTAAAGATGCTTTACTATGATAAAAATGATAATGAAATGAAAGTTGAACAAGTGAGTTTGATTCTGGGGAAGAATTACGTTATTTCCTTTCAGAAAAGAGAAGGAGATGTTTTTAATTCTATTCGGGAGAGTATTAGAAATAATATTGGACGAATAAGAAAAGCAGGGGCTGATTACCTTATTTATGCCTTAATAGATGCAATAGTTGATAACTATTTTATAATAATTGAAAAATTAGGAGAAAAAATAGAGAATTTAGAAGATAAAGTGATTAGTCGACCACAACCAGCTAATTTGCGGGTAATTCATAAACTAAGGAGAGATTTAATCTTTTTACGTAAATCCGTTTGGCCCCTAAGGGAAGTAATTAGTAATTTGCAAAGAGGAGAATCTTCTCTTATACTCAAATCTACCAATGTTTATCTTAGGGATATATACGATCATACAATTCAGGTTATGGATACCGTAGAGACTTTAAGGGATATAATTTCAGGACTGCTGGACATTTATCTTTCCAGTGTAAGTAACAGAATGAATGAAATTATGAAAGTATTAACCATTGTTGCTACTATATTTATTCCCTTGACTTTTATCGCCAGTGTTTATGGAATGAATTTTCAATATATGCCAGAACTTAAATGGGTTTGGGGTTATCCTGCAGTTTTATTGGGTATGTCAATTATAGGAATTGTTATGGTTATTTATTTTAAAAGAAAAAAGTGGATGTAAAGCTGAGCCCTAGTCCTTTATTTTTTTATTGTATAAGTTGGCTAATCTTGTTATAATTCATAATTTAGAAATTATTTTTTCCTGCCAGAGGACCGTCCCCTGGCAGGTTTTTAGGAGGTTTGCTTTTATGCTGGTAAATTCTGTTCTGGATGCAATAGGAAATATCCCTTTAATTCAATTAAAAAAGATGTCTTCGGGAAATGTATTTGTTAAAGCTGAACACTTGAATCCCGGAGGAAGTATTAAAGATAGAGTAGCCAAACACATCATTGAAATGGCGGAAAAAGAAGGAAAGCTTAAACCGGGGATGACCATTATTGAGGCTACTTCCGGGAATACCGGAATTGGCTTAGCTCTGGTGGGGGTGCAAAAGGGCTACCAGGTAATATGTGTAATGCCGGAGAATATGAGCGAAGAACGGAAGAAAATAATTCAGGCTTTTGGGGGCGAGATTATCTTTACTTCAGCCCAAGGAAGCCTGCCCGGAAGTATAAAAAAGATGAGAGAGATTACCAACGCAAAACCGGAAAAGTATTTTGTAGCCGACCAGTTTGTAAATCCCCATAATCCCGAGATTCATTATCAGCAGATTGCCCCTGAAATTTGGGAAGATATGAAGGGGAAGATAGATGTATTTGTGGCTGGAGTAGGGAGTGGAGGAACCCTTCAAGGGATTGGAAAATTTTTAAAGGAAAAGAATCCTAAAGTAAAAATTGTAGCGGTAGAACCTAAAAACAGTTCCGCTTTATTAGGCCAAGAACCGGGGCTTCATCAGATTCAGGGGATCGGTGATGGATTTATTCCCGCTGTCCTGGATGTTAAAATGGTGGATATGGTATTTACTGTTACTGATGAAGAAGCCATTGAAACTACTCGCCAACTCTCCAGAGAAGAGGGATTATTGGTAGGAACTTCATCGGGGGCTAATGTCTTTGCCGCCCTTCATGTAGATAATGGGCGTAACCGGGTGGTGACCGTACTACCTGACCGGGCAGAGAGATATTTCAGTACCGCTCTTCTTTAATTCTCATTGTTTTACTAAATGACCGTTGTTCTCTCACTATTTTTGTTTTAATATTTCCAAAAATACTTCTACTATTTTAGGTTCAAACTGAGTTCCGTTTCCTCGTTTAAGTTCCTGGATAGCTGTTTCTTCGGTTAGGGCTTTACGATAGGGTCGGTCGGATTTCATAGCATCATAGGCATCGGCTACGGCCAGGATGCGCGCACCTAAAGGTATATTTTCTCCGGATAATCCATCAGGATAGCCTTTGCCATTATACCATTCGTGATGGTGTCTGATTAATGGTCTGATTGGTTGTAGTAATTCTATGGGTTTTACAATACTCTCGCCAACAAGGGGATGTTTCTTTATTTCATCGTATTCCTCGCCGGTTAAACCCTTAGGATTATTTAAAACAATTTCCCTTACCCCAATTTTTCCGATATCGTGCAGCATTGCTGCATATTTTAATAACTCTATCTCTTCTTCTTGCAGGTCCAGCTTTTGGGCGATTAATACTGTATACTCCACAACTCTTGTTGAATGGCCGTGGGTATAAGGGTCTTTTGCTTCGATGGCCTGGGCTAGTGCTTTTGCAATTTCAAAATAACTATCCTGAATTTTTTGATATAAGCGGGCATTATTAATAGCGACTGCCGCCCCCTCGGAAAAGGACATTAGTAAGTCTATTGTATCAGGGTTAAGGGAAGTATTTTCTAAATTTATAACCCCTATTACTTTATCTTCTACAATTATAGGAATTATTAAAAGTTGTTTTATCTGCCTAAGAATTATCTTTATTTTTGAAAAATGTTTGTCATTTTCTAAGTCTTCAATATATAAGAATTTTTTATTATTAACCACCCAACCGATAGTATTTTCATTTTCGGCAAAAGTAATTTTATCAATATTTTTTTCACTCTTACTATAGGGAATTTTAATAAAGAAAATACGTTTCTTTTTATCTAAAAGCATAATTGAACCCCTGTCCGCACCGCTTATTTTAATAGAAAAATCTAAAATAGTTTGTAAAATATCATCGAGTTTTAATGTCGAACTAATAGTTCGGGAGATCTGATAAAGTACGGATAGTTGATCTTTAGATTTTTTTAACTCCAAGGTTCGAAATCTAACTCTCTCCTCTAATTTATTACTCAATTCCTCTAATTCTTTCTTAGTTTGTGTTAATTCAACATTTTTTTGTTTTAATGTTTGAGCAAAGTTTTTGCCGGTAATAAAAATTAAAGTAAAAGCCACCCCTGTAAGCAGGATGGTAGCAATAATATATTGTCCATTTTGATAAAGGGAAGGGGTTAACTTAAATAGGCCTTTATGGGGGAGGAGATTAAAATATTCTAGCAATACTATAAAGCTATAACTCACAAAGGTGATAAGAGTGATGGCAAATCCTTCTTTGGGAGTAGATAAAAAACTGGCATAAAGGATAACAAAGACATAAAAAATAGCTCCGATCCAGAAAGCACCACCAATGTAATAAAAAATAGTGGTCATGAATGATAATCCTACAATATAGTGAGTAAAATTGAGACATTTTAATGTTTTAAGATTAAGTTTCTTCTTCTTTATAAAGCATCGGGCTAAACAACTGTAGGCAGCCCAACCAAAAATAAGAAATAAAATTTCCCTATAGAGAGAAATTCGGAAGAGATATTTTAAAATAAAAGCAGCAATAAAGAAAGCTGTTAAAGTAAAGCAGCTAAAAGTAAAATCAATTATTAATTTTGTTTTTATATTCTCAAATTCTTCGTTTTCAGGACTTTGATTTTGATTTAGATTGATAATTTCTACCTCTTGTTTTTACGTTTTCTTAGTATGATTGCTTATATATTAATTAATATACTACATATTTCCCAAAAATCCTTCTTTTTTATCAATATTTTCTGAATTATTTTTAGCTATCAATTAATTTAGGGGGGTAAAAGGATTAAGAAATATTTAGTGTAAACGTTAGTGAGGTAGTTAGATAGAAAGAAGAATGCTACTTTTTCTATCTTTTCTTTCGCTTTCTTAACTCGATACTCAATACTATATACTCGATACTAGAATATTATCTTTGCAAATATAATTTTTTGGCATTATAATATTAACAATATAAAAACAAAATCTGCTAATCAAATAATTTTAGACGGGGATAGAGAGAAGGCTAAAAAATATAAGTCTCTAAAAGGATAAACGGAATATATGAAAGGTAAAGAAAAAACTAAAGAGCAG
>DASRMF010000116.1:0-11238 GCA_035648055.1 Atribacterota bacterium | reverse complement strand
ACGATCATTTCAGCAAAGAATACGACATAAAGATTTTTTTTCCAAATTTCCATTTTATTCCCTTATAATTTATTTAATATGGTCTATTTATTACTACATAAACAAATATATCTAAAAATATCAAAGAGCTATCAAAGATCTAAAGTAAGTAATGAAAGATTACTTGAAATCAATATTACGCTATTTAAAAAAATTTTTCAAGGGATATGGGATAAGAATGTGGGAAGGAACAGTACTTTATCACATTTTATTGGTAGAAATGAGAGAAAATGAATATTCCTGTGAAGATAATGGGGTCAGGCTTCACAACTTCACAAAATGTAAAACGAAAATACAAGAAAATGTGAACTTGTGAAGCCTGACCCCATATATATATTCAAATAATCGCTTATTGAATACGGTGTAAATTGCTTAAAGTTATTAAATTGCGACTTCACAGTCAGGCAAAGAAATAGAAGAATGCTTATCCTGAATAATGCCTTTGGAATGTTTTTTTGTCCATCCCGTAATGCTTTATTTAAAAACAGATGCTGAAAAGAATTTCTTATTTAAAACCTTTAGTCCTTCAAACCAAGCTAAACTGAAAATTCCGCTAACTAAAGCAATTAGGAAATCTCCTAAAGATAAGACTGATAAATGAAAAAGATTACGTAATATTGGCACAAAAATAACTAGTCCAAGTGCTCCTAAGGTTGCAAAAACGACCCACAACAATGCCTGGTTCTTAGATTTAATAATTCCAACCAGATTTTTAGACCAGGAAAGATTCGTCGTAATCAACATCAAATTTGCAAAAACCAAGGTTGCAAAAGCCAAAGTGCGTGCCTCAAGCTCTCCTTTATTTAAATATAATGCAAGCCAAAATACAGTAAAAACAACTGCCAATACACTAAGACCTTGCAGCAAACTAAAAATAAACGTTTTTTTATTTAATAATGACTCATGAAGGTTTCTTGGAGGCCGCTTCATTATATTCTGCTCATCCGGACAAGATTCAAATACAATAGAACATGCCGGATCAATAATTAATTCTAGAAAAGCAATATGCGCTGGCAAGAGAGCAATCGGCAGCTGGAATAGAACCGGAAGTAATGACATACCGGCAATCGGAACGTGTATTGCAAGAATATAGGCAATAGACTTCTTCAGATTATCAAAAATCCTCCTTCCAAGCTTGACCGCATGCACAATGGATGAGAAATCATCATTAAGCAACACCAGAGCTGATGCCTCACGGGCGACATCAGTGCCCCTTTCCCCCATAGCAATACCGATATTGGCTGATTTTAAAGCCGGAGCATCATTTACCCCGTCTCCGGTCATCGCCACAACTGCCCCATTTGCCTTTAAAGCATTTATAATCAATAGTTTTTGCTCAGGGACCACTCTAGCAAATACATTTACTGTTTTAATCCTTTCTCTTAGTTGCAGATGATCCATTGCCTCTAATTCCGGGCCAGTTATACATTGCTCAGGATTTTTTAAACCGATCTGTTTAGCGATATAAATAGCAGTTCCCGAATAATCTCCGGTTATCATAATTACTCTCATTCCTGCCTCATGCGCTTCTCTAACGGAAGCAGGAACAGTCGTACGCACTGGGTCAATAAATCCAAGCAATCCCACAAATTCAAAATGAAAATTATGCTGTGCATCCGGAAGATCTGTCTTTTTAAAAGAAGCCCTGGCGACTCCTAAAACTCGCAGGCCACGATTAGCCATCTCTTCAATGCATACCCTCATTTCGTTTTGTTGAAGCTGGCTAAAATGGCAAAGATCAGCTATGGCCTCAGGAGAGCCTTTGGTCGCGATAATATAATTCTGCTTATCCGGGGATTCCCATACATGTGAAAGCGCAAGCAATGCTTTTGACAATGGGTACTCCTTAATTATTCTCCAATTGTTATGCATGTGCTCAGAGTTCGATAAATAAAACTCACCCAGACGTTTTACTTCTTTCTCAATAGGATCAAAGGGGTCCTTTTGGCTGGCTAAAATACCATATTCCACCAGATCGTGAACTGCCTCAGGAAGTGAATTTACTTTTTTTGTATCAACATCATAGTAGACATTCTTAACACAAAGAGTAGTCAAATGCATGGCATTAAGCGTAAGTGTGCCGGTCTTATCTGTACACAGCACAGTTGCTGCTCCCAAAGTCTCAATTGCAGCAGCGCGCCGGGTTAAAACTTGGCTTTTAGATATTCTCCAGGCACCTAAAGTTAAGAATATAATTAATACAACCGGAAACTCTTCAGGCAACATGGCCATGCTTAAAGTTAAACCCGAGAGGATAGCATTAAGCCAGTTACCTCTAGTAAAACCGTAAATTAAGATTACAAGCAAACAGAGAATTGCTCCGGCAATGGAAAAATAACGCACAATTTTCCCTGTTTCCTTCTTAAGCAAGGTGTCTTCTTCGCGGATATTTTGCAGGGATTTGCCGATTTTACCCATCTCGGTGTGTGTGCCGATTGATAGTACTTTTGCTATACCACGGCCGGCTACCACAAGGGTACCCGAATAAACAAAAGGTAAATCTTCCCCACCGGGACGCTTAGAAATTTCTTTACCATCCCAATCTGATTTGCGTACAGGCACAGATTCACCGGTTAATAAAGATTCATCCACTGATAAATTAGAGCAGGATATAACTACGGCATCTGCTGGCACCCGATCACCTTCTTTGATCACGATAATGTCATCCTTAACAACTTCTCGCCCGGCAATCCTTTTTTGCTCACTGCTTCGGATAACTAAAGCGCGGGGACTTGAGAGGTCGCGCAACGCCTCAAGCGTTCTTTCTGTTTTGCGTTCCTGATAGAAGGTAATTCCGACAACAACCAGCACAAATGAAAGCAGCATTAGTGCATCTTTGTGTTCTCCAAGGAAAAAATAGATTGTGCCGCAACCAATCAATAAAAGCAGCATCGGTTCTTTAACAACATTAAAAAATATTAAAAAAACATTGCTTTTCTTCTGAGAAGGGATTTCATTGTAGCCATGCTGGTGTAGCCTCTCGGAAACCTCTTTTTCAGAAAGCCCCTTTATATTCTCTATTTCTTTACCGGAATCCATCATATAGTTATCCTTTCTTGCTCAACAGTTCAGATACTTATCCTCATGTCTTAGTATTTTAACAAAATTCTTTATTGATCCAAAAAAACCACAATAAAAAGAAGATACGAGTTCTCTATTTATCCAGTCTATTAACAGTACCGAAGAAGTCCCATAGCATTTGCTATTGCCTGTTTTAGACTATCCCCGGCAGGAGAACCTAATCTTCTTTATTTGTGAATTATATTCTAGTTTTTTATAAGTGTCAATTGTTTTTCAGTTGGAATATTCTCTTAGGGCACTCGTAAAGGACCTACTATAAAAAGGCTCTCTGCTCAATATATAGGGAGTCTATCATTAAAAAAACATTCTGTAACGATGAAATAGTCTAAAAACATCAGGATAATCAAATAACTTTTTTTATGTCAAAATAAATTATTCGGACAGAGGAATATTTGTGGCTTCCGGGTGTTGTAAAAAGGCTAGGTTTTTGTGACTCGACCTGAAATGCCGGATGTTTCTTTGACTCTATCTATAGTCCAATGGGAAGATTTCTATAATTGGAACCAGGCTTTACAAGTTCGAAAATATAAAATAAAAACAGACAAAAGAAGAAAATGTTAAGCGGTTAATCTTGTCCTTGGAAACTTTTTCTTTGGTTTCCATTCTATATCACGCCATCTTTTAAAGTTAATTTATTCAACAGTTTTTTTAAATGGTCAAAAGGTTCGAATAAAAAAGTAAAGAGAGAACTCCCGGGCTCAGGCTCTGCAATATTACAGATAAGCTGAAAACACTTGATAAATGGTAAAGAAAAATTAAAGAAAAAAAGAGAACAGTGTTACAAAAACCAAACCATCCATCATCAAATTTTTAAACCCAAAGAATAAAGTCATAAAATCGGGAAATATACGAAACTCACCTGCAGTATGGCCAGATTTTAAATAATACAGCAGAATATATTTGCCTGTATCATCATGCTACCTCGAGCATAGGGATTATAAAATGAGCAGGGAGATGCGTGATATTGCCAGGTTTGAGCATGTCATTTGACCCTGCAATTTTAACTGTTATTTCGATCGCACGTAAAATAAATTTATATATTCAGTTAAAGCCCTAAAACCTAAAAAAATGGCCAGGGCTTTAACTGAAGTATTTTTTAATCTTACACCATAAGAAAAACCATTGATCTAAATTTATGTAGAGTTTTTTACTTAAAGAAAGGCTCAAAGTTTTTATACAGTCAGTCTATCGATATTAATATTTAGCGTTTTTATCTTTATCTTTCCCTTTTCCCTTATCTTTACCCTTGGTTTTTTCTTTAGATTTATCTTTTCCCTTATCTTTACCTTTATCTCTTCCTTTACAGCAGATGGACATTAATATCACCTCACTTTCTAAAAAAATATCACACAAAAAACACAACTATTGAATTTAATTGGCCCTTCATGGGAAAATATATACAGCAAAAAAGATTTTTTGTCAATATTTTTATTAAATCTATAATTTAGTAGTTAATCAAGTATTTATAATTCATTCAGTAAGGAGAAAAATAAAAATCTGAAATTACGAAGCCTAATCCTAAATTTATCATATTTTACAACTAAGAAAAAATATGCCCAAGTATAATTTTTCCTATTAGTACTACCTGACCAAAGAGGAGATAGTAATTATTTTTTATATTGCTCTCATTTAAATGTTATAATCTAAAAGGCATGATTAGCAGTAAATAAAAGGTAATAAATAAATGGTATTTTCGGCTAAACTGAGAAGTTTAAAAATGCAAGGTGAAAAGGATGATTGATATATGAGGAAAAGAGCAAGAAGAATAGATAGTAAATCATCAAGAACAGCAGACTATACTTGTATGTATAGAGCTGCGTCATATCTTGAGAAAAATGAATTATATAAATCAGAAGACTATATTGCGCCAAGATTGCTACGAGGACTGATTAACTTCTTTGTAAAACATAAACTTATCAATTATAATTGGATATTTTTTCCCAAAGGGATTTATGAGTATGTTATTGCCAGAACAAAATACATAGATAATATTTTTAAAGAATCGATTGAAAACGGTATTGAGCAAATTCTTATTTTTGGAGCGGGATTTGATTCGAGGGCACTACGTTTTGCTAAAAAAAATATTAAAATAAAAATATTTGAATTAGACTCGTTACATACGCAAACAGCAAAAATAAAACAGTTTAAGAAGAAGGATATTTCTATCCCAAAGAATACTATTTTCATACCGATTGATTTTCATATCGACTCGATATCTGAAAAACTAGAATCAAATGGGTTTAAACGAAATAAAACCACTCTATTCGTCATGGAAGGTATTCTTATGTATTTGAATAAGGAAGTGGTAGATGAATTATTTAAATTGATATACAAACTTGCAGTGCCTGATAGTAGAGTGATTTTTGATTATGTTCACGCATCAGTACTGGAAAGAGAAAATATTTATTATGGCGAAAAGGATATTTATGAAAAAGTAAATAGTCTCCGTGAACCGTGGTTATTTGGTATAGAAAAAGGAGAAATGGAAGCATTTTTAAAAAATTACAATTTTAACTTAATTCAGAATTTAAATTCTGAGGATTTGGAAAAAATGTTTTTTAGAGATGAATATGGTAATATTATGGCGAAAATTAATGGTACACTCAGCATTGCCCATGTAAAAAAATAGCTATACCCAGAGCACTTCAGAAAGTAAGAACGCCCAGGTCTTGCGATGAGTAAAATGATCATGTTTTATATTATAAGTATGAGAGGTAAAAAAAATGGAAGAAAAAATTGTTTATTTCGAAAAACCAGGTAAAGAAAATACAGCAGAAGTTATAAAATTAGTTCTAAAAAGGGCAAAATCAAGAAATATCAACCGGATTGTTCTGGCCTCAACCCGGGGGTTCACTGCAAAATCATTTTTAGATGCTGTTAGTGGAAAGGATATTCATTTAGTGGTCGTTCCCTGGCAATTCAGTTTGAGGGATGAGGGTAATCAATTTCCACAAGAATTAGTCAATGAATTACATGAAAAGAAACATATCGTCCACTTTGGAACGATGTTATTTTCTGCTAACGACCTATACGGTACAAATACACCAAAGGCCCTGGCTAATATTCTTCGGGTTATTGGACAAGGAATGAAAGTATGTGTTGAAATAACCATGATGGCCTGTGATGGCGGTTGTATAAAAATGGGTGAAAAAGTGATTGTGGTTGCCGGAACGGGAGGCGGAGCAGATTTTGCAGTTGTGGCTACTGCAGCGCCCAGCACCAAGGTAACTTCACTCCGAATCAATGAGATTATTTGCAAACCTATTTTATAATATTTATTAAAAGAGGAAAAATAAAATGAAAGTATTGATAATTTACAATTCTGTCCATCATGGAAATACAGAAAAGATTACAAAAGTCATTGCGGATGAATTGAAAACCAAAATGGTCAAACCGTCAGATGAGGAAGTGAGTAAATGGGAGGAATATGATTTGATTGGTTTTGGTTCTGGAATTTATTTCGGGAAACATCATGAAAGTATTCTCCAATTAGTAGGGAAATTGCCGGCAGTTAAAGGTAAAAAAGCCTTTGTTTTTAGTACCAGTGGTGTTTTAAGAAATTACAATAAATCCTTAAAAGCGTATTTAACTGCAAAGGGATTTCAGATAGTGGGGGATTTTTCTTGTAAAGGTCTTGATACGTATGGACCCATGAAACTTATGGGCGGGATAAATAAAGGTCGGCCCAATGAAGAAGATTGCCAAAAAGCGCTAGAATTTGCCCAAGGTCTTTTAGAATAAAAACATAAAGTGTGTGCCAGTTCAGTTCATTTTATTCTTCTATTATTGTTTTAGATTTTATGAAATTGCGAAGCCTGAACCCCCAGATTTTTTCTTCATCGAGGATAAAAGATTGCAAATGATATAAAAAATGATGCCTAACTTTTTGTAAGTGCAATTGGTCCACATGATGCTAAGATTTATCTATCCAGGGAAAAAGGGATTAGGATTGAATCATTTATTAGAGATTTTTATACAAAGAAGAGGTTGAAATTGTGGCAGGAATAAAGCGTGAAAACATAAAGCCAGGTAGCAAAGTAAGAGTTGTACAAAAACAAGATCAGCGCTCAGGGAAATTGACGGATGGCATTGTTCAAAGGATTCTTACGAAATCACCTAATCATCCGCATGGTATCAAGGTGATGCTAGATGGTGGTATTGTTGGTAGAGTTAAAGAGATCCTTTAATTAGAAAATGTTATCAAAGATAAAAGGAGTTTAAATTTATGAAAAATATTAAATTTCTATTATTTATTATCTGCTTAGTATTTTTCCTAAATGTAATTTTCTTTAATTGTTCTTTTGCCACACTTTATATTATCAAAGATCAAGAAGGAAACAACATTTGTATGATCAACAAAGAAGACCTGGTTTCTGAATATGAGAAACTCGGATATGCAATTTGGATTCTTAAAGCTGGTGGATTAAGGCAAAAATCACTTGAACCTAATATTTTTTCTAATGAATCTCAATCACAGTTAAAAACTGAATCAATAGGTTTAGAACCTCAAACTAAAGCAGTGCTTCCATCAACAACAGAGTTAATACCAGCAGCAAAAACGAATGTTGAAAGGCAAAAAATGATAGAGATTTTTAAAGCAAATGCCTTAACTTGGTGGGGCAACAATTCTGAAATGGTAAATGATGAAGTTAAATTACAGACCGAAGCATATGACTGGATTGTTAAACAAACTAATTATACTGACATCATGGCAAGGGTTCGCAAAAAGTGGGGCAATAATTATGCGATGGTTAAATATGAATACGAACAGCAAGTCGAGGCATATGAGTGGATTAGTCAACAAAAAGCCTATCCGGAAATTATGTTACAGGTAATAAAAGAGTGGACATATGACTATCCCAAGGTGAAATACAAGTACGAACAACAAGTTGAAGCATATGATTGGCTACAAAAAAATAAAAATAGAAATCCTGAAGCCTATAAACGCGCAAGTGATCAATGGGGCAATGATTATGTAACGGTAAAATACGAATATGAAAAAGAAATTTAGTCTTTTTAGATTTCGATCCTTTGAAATAAAATATTATGTTTAACTAATAGGCAAGACAAAGGACTTTCATCTCTTTTATTTATAGAAACCTATAGGGGCAAGTCTTGCAATGCAATAAAAGATATACTAAATTGACCCCATAACCAGACCATTAAGAATAGAATTTAAAAGTGCCCTTTATCGTATTACAGTCCCCTGTCACCTTAGATATATCGGCGAGAGCTTAAGAGTTTATTTTAACAGTAGTTCCCAATAACCAACATCTATCCATTTATTAAACTTATATCCAACTTCTGTAAAATGAGCGACTTTTTTAAAACCATATTTTTCGTGCAAATGTTGGCTTTCCTTATTAGGCAGTGCTATGCTACCTATAACTGCATGAATGTTTCTTTTCCCGAGATCATTTAATAGCGCAGTGTATAGTTTAGTCCCAATTCCTTTACCCAGTTTACCGGCCTTTAAGTAGACTGTTGCTTCAACAGAAAAACGATAGGCACATCTGCCTTTCCATTTGCTTGCATACGTATAGCCAATGATTTCTTCATTTTCTGTATAAACAAAAAATGGTAGACACGAAGTAATATCGACTATACGTTTTTTCATTTCTTTATAGGAAACAGGACTCTCTTCAAAAGTGATGATAGTATTTTGTATATAGTGGTTATAAATATCACAAATTTGCTCTATATCATCAAAGGTTACTTTTCTAATCATCTCTTCCTTCTGCAATGAGATCTAACTGGTTCATATCCGAACCAGTTTGTCTATGCCCTCCATTTAACCAGGTATCTGAAGTGCTTCTGGGTATTTCAACTTTGGATAATTCTTATATTTTTTATTATAACATGGAATATGAAAAAACGGAGAAACGGAAAAGAGTGGAGAGGGGAGGGCTTTTTTATTGTTATATATTATTTTTCAGAAAAAGAAGGATTTTTAATAGTAAGGGTCGAATATAATCTAAAAGTTTCAAGCATTTAATACTTTCCCCTTTCTTATTCTTTTCCAAATATTAAAGTATCATGCATAAGGGCATAAGGGGAAAAATGGTGCATGATAACCGCACAGGAAAATTTAAATAATAAAAATAATAGGTGAAAAAAAATGGAAAATATGATAATGAAATCTTTACTGGTTTTGTATTCATATCATCACAATAATACTGAAAAAATCGCTAAGGTCTTTGCAAAAGTGCTTGATGCCCAAATAAAAACGCCGCAGCAAATAAACCCTGAAGAGCTTCAAGAGTATAGTCTAATAGGCTTTGGCTCAGGGATTTATAGTGCAAAACACCATAAATTTCTGCTTGACCTTGCCGATAAACTACTACCAGTCACCAACAAGAAAACATTCATTTTCTCAACCAGTGCAATTATGGGAGAAGCCAAAGTTGCCCAAGATCACTTCTTGCTCAGGGGAAAACTGCAATCTAAAGGTTACATGATCGTTGATGAATTCAGTTGTAAAGGTTTTAACACAAATAGTTTTCTTAAACTATTTGGGGGAATAAATAAGGGTAGACCTAATGCTCTAGACCTTAAACATGCGGAAGAGTTTGCTCAGAAGCTGAAACAGAACGCGCACAGCTAATAATAGTCAAATAACTTTCTTTATGCAAACAATAGAATGTATGGCCAGGGATAAATTCAATGAAGTAAAGAAAATTTTCTTATACTTGGAGTAATAATGATGCGAGATAAGCAATTTGTTGTAATACATCGTGGCGGACCACTCACCAAAGATCATCATCATCAATTAATTAGATGGGTAAGGGAATGTTCAGAACACGTATTATCACTGATTGACAAGAATATTGACAAGCGGCTAATTAATGCACTATATGTTGCTAAAGAATGGGAAAAAGAAAAATTAACAGTAGGTGAAGCAAGAAATGCATCTGTAAGTGCACATGCTGTAGCCAGGGAATCTTCAAACCCAATTATAGTAGCAGTTGCCCGTTCCATTGGACACGCTGTAGCAACTGCTCATATGGCTGACCATTCGTTGGGAGCAGCTTTGTATGCTTTGAAAGCCGTAAAAAATGCAGGTAAATCAGTAGATGTAGAAAGAAAATGGCAAAATGAACAATTGCCATCAGAAATAATAGAGCTTGTCCTAACCACAATGACTTTGAAAGAGAAGCACTTTAAAATAAATAAATAAGGAGTAAACAGGGACACTATATATTATTTATACAAAAGAATCGCACGATGGCTCTAGACCACCATAATAAAAAACCGCTTGTGATTGATTGACGATTATGTCAATTTATTTAGGCAGGGTCGGCATAACTTGTGATAAAATTTACTTATTATTAATTTGGGGGAAATTATGTCAGAAAAATATAAAGATGTTACTTCACCACAAGAGAATACTCAAACAATCCAAGAAATTGCCAGTAGAAATTTTAGTAAATGGAATAGTACTCTACAAACCGGAAATCCTAAAGAAGTAGCGGCACTTTATTTTACAGATGCCACCTTCTTACCTACGACTTCGGGGGAATTCAAGAAGGGGCAAAAAGGTGCGGAAGAATATTTTAAACACTTTCTTAAAAAAAATCCTACGGGTAAAATTATAAAAGAAGAAGTTCAAGCTTTTAGAGCTGATTGTTATTTGCATTGCGGGATGTATAATTTTGAAGTTGGGCCAGGTGATGATAGACAAGTAGTTGAGGCCAGATTTTCATTTGTTTGGAAAAAGAATGCCCAAGGAGAGTGGAAAATAGTCCACCACCATTCATCGGCGAAACCATAATAAAAAGTTATCTTATATAAGAAAAAAAAGAAATACTAAATCATTCAGTAGTTGCTAAAAAAGAAGAAACATTAAGAAGAAGATTAGAACAAATTATTATAGATTTAAAAGAATAAGAGGTGTCCCTGTTATTTTCCAAAATTTAGGAGGGATTTATGAGTAAAAAGGAAAATTATTTTATCAAATGAAATAGAAGGAAAGTTATATTAAACCATTAAGACTCCTAATGAGGAGATTAAACCAAGATGTTTAAGGAGTAAAACGATGAAAAAAAATAAAGCAAAGGAAAAATTGATAAACGGAGAACCGATACTGGGTATTTTTCAAGGATTTAATTCTATGGATTT
>DASRMF010000115.1:0-10125 GCA_035648055.1 Atribacterota bacterium | reverse complement strand
CCATAAGACTGTCATCAGAATCTATACCCTGGTTTCTGATGGAGCGCTATCTCATCTAATGAGAGAAATGGGAGTAAATTTAATTGTCAGTTTAATTAAAGGCAATTGATTAGCATAGCGCTTATCAATTGCCTTTTTTATTTTTCATAATTATAAAATTTAGGAGGATATAATGAACTCAAATAAAATAGTCTCTCAAATTAACAGGGAAGGTCTTTCTCTAAATAAATCTGGAAATTTAGAATTCGACCAATGTGAAATTATAAAATTAGCTCAAAAATATGGAACTCCCTGTTATATCTTTTCGGAAAATATAATTAGAAAAAAATGCCGGCAATATGTTAACGCATTTTCTGCAAGAAATGTTACTTTTGAAATACTATATGCCGGAAAGGCTTTCCTGGTTAAAGCTATGTGCAATATTTTAAAGGAAGAGGGCTTAAGTTTGGATGTTTCTTCTGGCGGAGAATTATATACTGCCCTATCAGCAGGATTTCCTCCGGAAAAAATATTTTTCCATGGGAATAACAAATCCAAAGAGGAAATAGAATTCGCTCTTAAAGAAAAAGTTGGCACCATGATGGTAGATAGTGAATATGAGCTCGACTTGATTGAACAGATTGCAGAAAGTTTAAATACAAAAGTGAGAATAATTCTCCGGGTAACACCGGGCATTGATACTCATACCCATAAATATATTCAAACCGGACAGGTAGATTCAAAATTTGGAATCAGTATCGACAGGGTACCTGGTTTTATGAAAAAAGTTTTATCCAAAGAACATGTTAGTTATAATGGTTTGCATTTTCATCTTGGCTCACAAATTTTTGATCTATCTTCTTATGCCCTGGCTATTAAGGAAATGGCAAAACTCATTAAACAAATAAAAGACCTCTGGGGAATAGATACCCTTAATCTAAATTTGGGTGGAGGTTTAGGGGTGAAATACCTTGAATCTGATCAACCTCCTTCCATAGAAAATTTTGTAAATTTAATTGTAGATAATCTTGCAAAAGAAATAAAAGAAAATAATTTAGTAATGCCTAAGATATTGATAGAACCAGGAAGGTCTATAGTAGCAGAAGCAGGTATTACTCTTTATACTATCGGTAATATAAAAGATATACCTGGGATTAAAAAATACCTAATTACAGATGGCGGTATGGCTGACAATCCTCGACCCATCCTTTACCAAGCAAAATATGAAGCTGTTTTAGTAAATAAAGTAAATGGTAATCTGCCTGAGGAAGTAGTAACTATTGCCGGAAAATGCTGTGAATCAGGAGATATTTTAATAAAAGATTTGAAACTTCCTTCAGCTTCACCCGGAGATCTTTTAGCGGTATTTACCACTGGAGCATACCATTATTCTATGTCCAGCAATTATAACCGGCTTCCGCGGCCAGCGGTTGTCCTGACAAATCAAGGAAAAGATGATTTAATGGTAAAAAGAGAGTCTTATGCTGATATTGTAAGAAATGATACTATGCCGGAATGGCTTAAATAAAAAATGATGCAAAGGTGATATCTATGAGAATAATAGTAAAATTTGGCGGAACCAGCGTTCAGGATCCTGAAAGAATTAAAAAAGCCGCTCAATCAATAATTCAACAAGCAAAAAAAGGATATGAAATAGTAGCTGTTGTTTCAGCAATGGGTAATACCACTGACACCTTAACTTCTTTACTTAAAGATTCTGTCAAAGAGCATATTGAGGATAGGGATTATGCTGATTTTGTTTCTATGGGAGAACGGATAAGTGCCAGGATTCTTGCGGCTACCATTAAATCTATGGGATTTTCTTCTAAATATTTTGACCCGGCAGATAAGGATTTTCCTATAACAACTGATGAAAATTTTAGTCAGGCTAAAATACTGTCTGCGGAGAGCAAAAAAAAGTGTCAAAAAATAATCGACCCACTGTTAAAAAAGGGTGTTATTCCTATAGTATGCGGTTTTTTGGGTAGAAGTTATGAATATGGAAACATAACCACACTTGGCCGTGGCGGTAGCGATATCACTGCTTTTGCCCTGGGGAATTTTTTGGAAGCCGATGAAGTAATAATCGTAACTGATGCAGTGGGGGTATTAAGTGCTGATCCCCGGATAATAAAAGAACCCGTAACTTTAAAAAAAATAAGTGTGGAAGAGATGGGAGTCCTTGCTGAAGGCGGAGCAAAAGTTTTACATCCACAGGCCTTAAAATACAAAACGGATAAGATGAAAGCAAAAATAATTCACTTTAAAAGCGGAAACTTAGCAGCAGAGGGTACAGAGATAATAGGTGCTTTTAAAAGTAAATTAACTCTTTTCAAAGAAAAACTGACTATGTTAACTATCCTGGGAACTGAAATTTTTAATACTCCTGGACTATTAAAAAAGATAATTACTCCTATTTCTGATAATAATATTAGCCTATTCGGAGTTTCTATCGGGACAAAACATGTTGGGATTTATGTTACAGAAAATTTTACTCAAAAATCCTATGACTTAATCCATCCTATAGTAATCGAAGATGAAAGATTAAAATCAGTTACCTTAAAAAAAGATATTGCCTTAATTATTGCCCGAAGCAGAGACTTTATTGAAACACCTGGTATTATCGAGAGGATTACCCGACCATTAGCTCAAAATAATATAAATATAATTGAAATGACTACTATCAAAACAGATATTTTAATCTTTTTGGAATGGAAAAATAGGAAATTCGCCTACAATACAATAAACAAATCATTAGAAGAAGCAGGAATCAAGATAAGCAAATAAATTAGCCACAAGCCAAATTCGTATCGAGTATCGTATAAAGAGAAAAAGAAGGTACAAGATACAAGGTGCGAGTTGCAAGTAGGGGTGTATTGTATACGCCCTTATAATAAATTAAAATTGAAAACTGATTGTCTTCACGCGATACGCGATACGAAAATAAAAAGGAGGAAACAAAAATGTTTAAAGGATCTTTTGTAGCTATGATCACCCCATTTACAGAAAGCGGGAAAGTTGATGAAAAAGGAATAAAAGAATTGGTGGAGTTTCATATCAAAAATGGAACCAACGGTATTGTCCCCTGTGGCACTACCGGTGAATCACCTACTCTTTCTCATGAGGAACATAAAAAAGTAGTGGAGCTAACCATAAAAGCAGTAGCGGGAAGAGTTCCGGTCATTGCCGGTACCGGTTCCAACAGTACCTGGGAAGCTCTGGAATTAACTTCCCATGCAAAAGAAGCCGGTGCGGATGGAGCGCTTATTGTGGTCCCTTATTATAACAAACCTACCCAAAAGGGATTGTATATGCATTATAAAAAATTAGCAGAAGAAATTGATATACCCATCATCGTATATAATGTCCCCTCTCGAACTGGAGTTAATATGCTGCCTGAAACATTAGCAGAATTAGCAGAATTAAAAAATATTGTGGCAGTAAAGGAAGCCAGCGGGGACTTAGATCAGATGACCCAGATAATTGAATTGTGCGGAGACAAAATCACCCTTCTCTCCGGAGATGATAAATTATTACTTCCTGTGCTATCCATAGGAGGAAAAGGAGTGATCTCGGTGGTAGCCAATATTATCCCCCGGGATGTTTCCGATGTAGTCAGGGAATTCGAAGAAGGAAATTATCAGGAAGCTAAAGAACTTTTCTTATCTAAGGTCTATCCCTTAAGTAATGCCATGTTTTACGAAGCTAATCCTATCCCGGTTAAAACCAGTGCCCGGCTAATGGGGCTGCCTTCCGGCGATTTACGGTTACCTCTAAGTCCAATGAGTGAAAATAATCTGGCTAAATTAAAAGTAGATTTAACTAAATTTGGTTTACTGGAGGAATAAGATTATGATTAAAGTGATAGTATGTGGCGGTTGTGGAAAGATGGGATCGAAAGTTGCTCAATTAATATACCAAGATAAAGATATGGGATTGATAGGAATAATTGAATCCCCTTCTCATCCTGATATAGGAAAAGATTGGGGAATAGCAGTGGGCATGGGAGAAAGCGGAATCATTGTCAAAGACAATTTGGAAGAGATAATTCAAAATTCCGACCAGATAGTTGAATTTACTAGCCCTCAAGTAGCAATTCAACATTTGAAAATTGTCTCTAAACATAAAAAAGCTATGATAATGGGAACTACAGGGTTCTCCTCAGAAGAAATCAAAGAAATTAATAAATTAGCTCAAGGCACTCCTTTTCTTCTCTCACCAAATATGTCTTTAGGAGTAAACTTACTATTTAAACTTGCTGCTGAAACTGCTGCTGCTTTGAGCGATGATTACGATATAGAAATTGTGGAAGCACATCACCGATTTAAAAAAGATGCTCCCAGTGGAACGGCAAAAAAGTTGGCCCAAGAAATTGCGAAAGCTAAAGGGGTGAGTCTGGATAAAGTAGCAATCTATGGCAGAGAAGGAATGACTGGAGAAAGAAAAAGAGGAGAAATTGGTATCCACTCGATTCGTGGAGGAGATATTGCCGGAGAACATACCGTCGTCTTCACTGCCTTAGGCGAGAGATTAGAACTTACTCATAAAGCCCATAGTCGTGACACTTTTGCTTACGGTACAATTCAGGCCATAAAGTTTATGAAAGGCAAACCTCCCGGCTTTTACGAAATGAAAGATGTGCTGAAAATATGAAAATAAATTTCGTAAAAATGCACGGATTAGGAAATGATTTTATTTTAATAGACTGTTTAAGTAAATCATTAGGCGATACCTCATTTCTTTCTTACCTGGCAAAAAAACTTTGCAACCGTAACTTTGGAATTGGTTCAGATGGACTAATACTTATCTTGCCCTCATCTAAGGCAGATCTAAGAATGAGAATTTTTAATTATGATGGCAGTGAAGCCCAGATGTGCGGAAATGGAATTAGATGTTTCGCTAAATATACTTACGAAAATAAATTAATCTCTAAAAACAAATTTAAAGTGGAGACTTTAGCGGGGATAATCACCCCCGAACTAATTTTTCAAGATTTAAAAAATAAAAAAGTTTTAAAAGTTAAAGTTGATATGGGCACTCCCAAATTAAGAAGAAGAGAAATACCTATGACCGGTGAAGATAATCCCACAGTAGTGGATGAAACATTGGAGATAAATTCCGAGCAGACTTTTAAAATCACTTGTGTCTCTATGGGGAACCCTCATTGTATAGTCTTTGTAGATGATGTACAATCTACACCGGTAGAGAAAATTGGCCCAAAAATTGAAAATCATCCCCTCTTCCCTGAAAAAACTAACGCAGAATTTATTCAAATTATAAATAATAAAGAGTTAAATTTCAGAGTATGGGAAAGAGGAGTAGGAGAAACTTTGGCTTGCGGAACCGGGGCATGTGCAGCTTTAGTAGCCAGTGTTTTAAATAAAAAAACAGATCGGGAAGCTACAATTCACTTACCGGGAGGAGATTTAGATATTCGCTGGGCTGATGATGAACACATTTACATGACCGGACCGGCAGAATTAATATTTAAAGGAGAAATTAATTTATGAAAATTGCACAAAGAATTCAAACTATCCCCCCTTATTTATTTGCAGAAATTGATAAGAAAAAAGAAGAAGCTATAAAAAGAGGGGTTGATATTATTAATTTAGGTATAGGTGATCCTGACCAACCAACACCTGATAACATAATCGAAAAATTAAGAGAAAGCGTTCAAGACCCTAAAACCCACGATTACCCCCCATATACAGGAACAGCTGAATTCAGGCAGGCAGTTGCTTTATGGTATAAAAAAAGATTTGGAGTTGACTTAGACCCGGATAATGAAGTTATGGCTCTCATCGGTTCCAAAGAAGGGATAGCTCATATCTTTCTGGCTTTTATTGATCCGGGAGATTTTAGCCTTATACCTGATCCTGCTTATCCGGTTTATAAAACAGGAACTTTATTTGCCAATGGCTTCCCCTATATAATGCCTTTATTAGAAGAAAATAATTTTCTGCCTGATTTAGATAAAATAGATGAAGAGATTGCCAAAAGAGCCAAATTGATGTTTATTAATTATCCTAATAACCCCACAGCTGCTATAGCTGACAAAAATTTCTTCGAAAAGGTAGTAAAATTTGCAAAAAAATATGATATCTTAGTCTGCCACGATTTTGCTTATTCAGAAATGACTTTTGATGATTATAAAACGAGCAGTTTTCTGGAAGTGGATGGTGCCAAAGATGTGGGAATAGAATTTCATTCCTTATCTAAAATATATAATATGACTGGCTGGAGACTGGGTTTTGTAGTGGGAAACAAAGAAGCAATTTCAGCTCTTTCTATTATAAAAACTAATATCGACTCTGGAGTCTTTAAAGCTATCCAACAAGCCGGCGTTGAAGCCTTAAGCGGTCCTCAGGATAATATAGAGAAGATGAATAAAATTTATACCGGTAGACGAAATGTAGTGATAAATGGACTAAATAAATTAGGATGGAATTTAAAGCCAACTAAAGCTACTTTTTATATCTGGATTCCTACTTTGAACAAAATGAGTTCTATAGAATTTTCTAATCTATTACTAGAAAAAACGGGGATAATTGTAACCCCCGGAATAGGCTATGGGGAATATGGTGAAGGATTTGTAAGAATTGCCCTAACCGTTGATGAGAAAAGATTAGAAGAGGCAATGGAAAGGCTAAAAGTTTTAAAATTGTAAATATAATTAGTGAAAAATTTATCACCCGTCTTAATCAATTAAAATAAAGACGGGTGATAAATCAACCCCCCAAACCTCCTAATTTTTTAGCAGTACTCCATAGGGTCCATCGGCTAAATAGGCTATTCTTATTTTTTCTTGTCCAGCGCTTTTTAATTCATATATGGCTGCTTCCAGCGCTTTTTCAATTACTTGAGCAGCATTCTTAAAATTATCTTTGTATCTTTCAGATCCGGGAAGAAATATGTTTCCATCAACACAAGGAATAATTTTGTAATCATTAAAAGAAAGTCGAGGACTGTAATAAATAAAATTCTCTGGAGGAATTTTGGAAAACAGACGAGCCCACATTTGTGCCTGCCACTGATCGGGAACAAAAGTCCAATCGGGTGATAAAATCAAATGGTTATATTTTTTTGCTCCTATTATTTTTAATAGATGTAAAACTGCTTTATATTGCTCGCTGCCAATTAAATCCTTATCATTATTATTTGCTATCATAATTAATTTTCCATTGGGCTTTAAAGCCGGAATAGCAACTACCGCTGCTTTAGCTGCTTGATAATGATTGATGCCTACAAAGCCAGCATGAGTAATAATAACATCGTATTCTTTTTCTATAGGTATGGTGACATATTTTTTTATTTGATTTACTGCTTGTTTATGGGCTTTTTCTAAATCTCCGGCGAACACTCCCGTTAGCTTAAAATCTTGGTTAAGAGCAACGTTGAGAATATAATCTGCTCCTGCTTTCTTGGCTACTTCTAAAGCTTCCTGGTGACAGGGATTATCATCTATAATTAGGTCACTGGCTTTCGGAGAAGCTAACATAGGCGCTCCGTGGAATATATAGATGCTTTCTTCTCCTATGAGCCCTGGACAGATTGATTTTCTTCCTCCTGATGCACCGGCCATAAAATGTGTTTCTACTAAACCGGTAAGTATTTTAATATCTGCCGCCATATAATCTTGATTAATATATACTGAGCTACCTCGATTAGTCTTGCCTAAATATGCTAAATTATTTTTGTCTCGGCAATTGTGGTTTTTTATGGGAATTTTATAGTCAAATACCCGAGGATCCAACATTTCTCTTAACTCTTTTTCAGTTAATGAGCGATGTGTGCCAGTAGCAGCTAAAATAAGTATTCTTTCTTTAAGTATATTATGAGCTAAAAGTTTTTCAAGAATTGGCCATAATATTCCCGATTCCCCTTTGTAAGGAACAGGCCGCGTATTATCAGAAATTACCACTACTACCTTTGCTTCTGGGTTTTTCTTTAGTTTTTGCTCAATAATTTTGTCTAAACTTGGACTACCTATAGGATCTTCCAACGCCTTTTGAATAAAAAAAGCTGGATTGCTAAGTGGTTTTGCTTGATCAGTAGATAATATTTCTGTATTATCCGGAAGATTTACTTTGACCATTTCTTTCTCTAATTTTATAGAAATTCTTTTCATTACGATTCTTTCCTATTTTTTTCGGTTGCAGAACATTTTTAATTTATTTTACTATAGTAATCTCATCGCTTTATTCATTTTACTATAAATGCCTGCCTTTTCTAAAGACCAATATAATGAGTCATGTATCTTACTTAACTCCTTATATACTGTATAATTTTCCATATTTGGTTCTTTTCTGCTTAAGTTATTTACATTAATCATATTATCTACAGCTGAATTTATATTGTCATATAGACCTGTAGTAGTTGCAGCTACTACAGCTGCTCCCAGAACAGAAGCTTCCTCATAATCCGTTTTTATGACAGTTTTACCGTAAATATCAGCTTGAATTTGATTAAATATTTCAGAACGGGTTAATCCTCCACTAATTCTAACTTCTTTGATTTGGTCTGTATAACTTTCCATAATACTGATATTTTTCTGTATTTCAAAGGCAATTCCTTCTAATATTGCCCTAATAATTGAAGAACGTTTATGGCCTAAGGATAATCCAAAAAGTACTCCCCTTGCTTCCGGATTCCAATAAGGAGCTGCTGAAGCAGCAAAATGGGGTATTAAGAGTAAACCGTTTGCCCCTAAGGGTTCTTTTTCCGCTTCGGAATCCATTATTTGATAGGCATTCATTCCCGATTTTATTTTATTTTTTACTGGAACTTGTCCAATGTTGTCCCTAAACCAACGAAAAATTGAACCGGTAGTAAAAATGCCGGCTTCCAGTACCCATTTGCCGGCAATTGAAGAAGCACTACAAATTAAGCGTTGATTAAAATCTTTAACCGGTTTATCGCTACTAGCTAAAACAAATGAACCCGTTCCTGTGCTGACTTCCACTATCCCGGGTTTTATTACACCCAATCCTATGGCAGCACACTGTTGGTCTCCCCCTGCGGTAATAACCGGTATTCCTTTTGGTAAACCAAGTTCAACGGAAGCAGCGTGATTGACTAATCCAATAATTGAACCAGGTGGAACAGCTTCCGGTAACTTGTTAAAATCTATCCCCACGCTTTTTATCAGGTCTTTATCCCACCTTAATTCGTCAATATTAAAAAGCATGGTTCTGGAAGCTTGTGTCCAATCAGTTTTAAATTCTCCTGTTAAAAAATGAATAATAAAGTCCTGTACCGGAAGAAAAATGAAGGAATGATTATAGATTTCCGGTTTATTCTTTTTTAACCACAATAATTTTGGTAAGGTAAAATAAGGGTCAACTCTTAACCCTGTAATATTGTATATTTTCTCCGTGCCGTATTCATTAATTAAATGCTGCGTTTCTTCGATTGCCCTTTTATCTTGCCACAATATGGCATTATCTAAAGGATTACCTTTTTTATCAACAGGAACAACAGTAGCTCTTTGTGATGTGACTGCAACAGCAGATATACAATTTTTATCATATTCTATTTTTTTTACAGTTTCTTTAACTGTTTTTTTTACAGCTTGCAACCATGTTTTAGGGTCATGGTCAATCCACCTACCTGGCAAATAGATACTTTTATACTCTTGATAAGATCTACTAACTTGCTGGCCTTTTTCATCAAAAATAACCGTATGACATCCCGTTGTTCCCAAATCGATACATAAAATCAGAACACGCATATTGACTCCTATATATTAGCAACTAAAAAATCCATTACTCCAAATTACCATCTTTATCAAACTTCAAGGGGTAACCACCACAATTTTTAATTTCAATTGCCAATTATTTGATTGCATTATTTACATTTTTAGTGCCACGATGACCGGCTGTAACGGCTGTTTGGTTTCCCAAATTAATTTTACTAAAATTACCTTTTATGTATCGAACCAATTTTACCGCGAGAAAATAATTTCATTTTTTCCTTAATTACTGTAAGCATCGGTTCTTTTATCATATTGGAAAGAGCAGACAAATGGCCGGAGTAATCGCGTTTAAATATTTCGTTTAATTGCTTTACGGCTGCATTTGATATTTCAGTATTAATATTTATCTTTGATATTCCTTCATCGATTGCTAATACAAAATCTTCTTCTGT
>DASRMF010000114.1:0-8542 GCA_035648055.1 Atribacterota bacterium | reverse complement strand
GCATTTTGCACGCTCTTTAAATTTCCCATCCCGTAATCTATTATCACTATCATTCTATTTGTTCTCCCAATCCTCTAATCAATAATCCCCTTGGTGGAAAGAATATCATCTATTCTATCATCTTTTCTAATTGCCTCATCTAAAGCCCGACCGAAGGCTTTAAATATTGCCTCGATAATATGGTGGGAATTTTTCCCATAAAGCAAATTTATATGTAGAGTCATCCCAGCATGATAAGATAAGGCTCTAAAAAATTCTTCCACCAAACCTACTTCAAAAGAACCCACTCTTCCCTGTTCAAATTGAACTTTATAGACTAATTGCCCTCTTCCGCTTAAATCTATAGTTACCTGTACCAGAGATTCATCCATGGGTAAGATAGTAGATCCATATCTTCTTATCCCTTTCTTGTCTTGCAAGGCATTCTTAATTACCTCCCCCAAACAGATTCCTATATCCTCTACAGTATGGTGATAGTCTACTTTAAGATCTCCTTTAGCTTTTATTTCCAGGTCAAAAAAACCATGCCGGGCAAATAAGGTAAGCATATGATTTAAAAAATAAATTTCTGTCTGTAAATTACTTATCCCTTTACCATCTAAATTCATCTTTACTTCTATCTCAGTCTCCAAAGTCTTTCTTTTGTATTCACTTTTTCTCTCTTTCAAGATTATTGACACCCGCCTTTCTATTAAGGTCTACTATTTTTTAACTTTTTCTAACCAATCTAAAATACAATTAACATCCCGGGCTAATAAATCCACCCTTTCATTTAGGTAAAATTCTATCGTTCTATTTTGTAAATTAAATCCCTCCGCTAGAACTATTGCCGACAAAAACTTTGTTTTTTTTGTCTCTTTATTAAAATTTTTTGCGGTAACCAGGTCGTCCCAAACATCACCTATATAAATCCCCAATTTAGTTTTTAAAGTGGCAGATAACCTTTTTAATCCCTGAGGATGGGGCTTTTCTAACCCATCATCTGCAGTGATTATCTTTCCCTCAGAGATAATATCATCCCAACTCAATCTTTCTAAGGCTATCCTGGCCTCCTTTTTAGTTCTGCCAGTTAAGATACCGATAGAAAAATTTTGTAAAAAATCTTTCTTCTTTTTATCTATGATTATTTTTTCTTTTTTTATTAAACCTTCTGCCTTAATCAATGAGGGATTAAATCCATAAATATTAAAACAATATTCTTCTCCCGCATAGATCTCTTTAAATATTTTAGTAATTAAATCTTTATCCCACAGACTCAATATCCATTCTTTTACGTGCCCATCTTTCTCGATTGAATCTATTACTTTAGCTAAACCTCCTCCAGGAGATAACATCTTAGTGGTAAAGGTTTTTATATCTGGCTTTGTGTTCTTAAGTTCATCTACATCCTTTAAATTATTTTCTCTGGCTTTCATCAGGTAAAACAGAACTACAGCTGAAGTTAAATCCCAATCATTATTAAAACCCCCGGCCATTTTAAAATATTTAACTTCTTCCGGATTGATTAAATTTTGTGAACCCCGAAAGCACAGTATCTCTTTAAAATAAAATTGAACTGTTTGGCATACAGCTTTTCCAAAAGAATCACGCACGTCAATCAAGACACCATCAATATCAAAGACCAGAGTGTCTACCTGAGAAACTCTATCCAAAATCTTTTTATTTAAAATAATTTTTTTCTTGAATAAATAATCTGAATCTAATTTTTCTGAAATCAACATTAATCAATCAACTCTTCCTTTACCTAGGGGGGCAGGTCTCAACATTTGACATAACTCGCTCTTAAATAAAATAACTAAAAAGTTATGTCAAGTGTTGAGACCTGCCCCCATTTCGTTATTTTAAATTCCTTATCTCTATAGAACGGGCATGGGCTTCCAACCCTTCTAATCTAGCTAAACTCGCTATTTTCTGCCCATCTTTCCTTAAATTCTCTTTATCATAGAAAATTATACTACTCCTCTTAGTAAAGTCTTTTACCGATAAGGGCGAAAAACATCTTGCTCCGCCGGAAGTAGGAAGAATATGATTGGGCCCTGCCCAATAATCCCCTAAAGGCTCCGGAGAATAAGCCCCCACAAATATTGCTCCCGCATTCCTTATCGCTCCTAATATCTGCCAAGGATTTTCTATTTGTAACTCTAAATGCTCAGGAGCAAAATTATTTATAAACTCTAAAATTATCTCTTCGTCTTCAGCAATAATTAATTTACCCTGGTTCCTCAAGGCCTCCTGAATAATTTCCCTCCTATTTAAATCTTTCAACTCCTGCTTAATCTCTTCTTCCACTTTTTCTACTAATAAAGCAGAGGTGGTTATTAAAATTGCCGAAGCTCTTACGTCATGCTCTGCCTGCGAAAGCAGATCACAGGCTAAATATCGAGGATTAGCCTCCTCATCGGCCCAAATGAGGATTTCACTTGGTCCTGCCAGCATATCTATATCTACCTCTCCAAAGACATTCTTTTTAGCCAAAGTTACATAAATATTCCCGGGCCCCACAATTTTATCTACTTTCTTTATAGTTTCTGTTCCATAGGCCAAAGCAGCTATAGCCTGGGCTCCTCCTATCTTATAAATCTCTGATATACCTAATTCTTTAGCGGTGAATAATAAGTAGGGATTTATTTTGCCATCAGGAGAAGGTGGAGTTACTACAACAATCTCTTTAACCCCCGCAATAATTGCCGGTACCGCTGCCATAATAAGGGAAGAAGGATAAGCAGCCGTTCCTCCCGGGACATACAAACCCACTCTCTCAATGGGATTCACTATTTGCCCCAAAATAATCCCTTTTTCTTCTGTAGTAAACCAGGAATTTTCTTTCTGGTGTAAATGATATTTTTCAATTTTCTTTATCGCCTCTTTTATAACTTCCAATAAATCGACCTTCACTTCTTGGCTGGCTATATTCCATTCTTCAGGACTAACCAGTATCTCCGAAGAGTTTAGCTTTACCCCATCATACTTTTCCGTAAACTCAAGAAGAGCTCTATCGCCTTCTTTTTTTACACTTAATATAATTTCTCTAACCTTATTTTCAATATCATCTACCAAATTATCTTCAGAATACCTCTGCCTGCAAATCTCTTTTATTTTTTCCTTATTTTTCTTATTTAAAAAAATGGTCTCTATCAACTTTAATCAACCCCTTCTTTTACAATATTCCAGATATTTTTTTAAAATTTATTTTAGACAATAATTCTACTTATATCTATTTGCTCAATACTCTTACCATTCTGCAATTTTATCTGAGTTCAAAGATATAAATTTTTTAATGTCCTGCAAGAGTCCTGTAATTCTTTTATGTTTAGTTTTATAACTAATTCGGTTAACGATAAGCTGGGCACTAAGAGGAATTATCTCATTAATTATTTCTAACTTATTCTCCTCTAAGGTACGCCCGGTAGAAACTATATCAACAATCATATCTGCCAGACCTACTTGAGGAGCTAATTCTACCGACCCGTAGAGTTTAATTAATTCCACATATATCCCATTTTTTTTAAAATAGCCTGCTGCAATGCGAGGATATTTAGTTGCTACCTTCAAACGGTGCCCATTATTTTTACAATATTTTTTTTGCTCTCTCTCTTTTGGAGCAGCTACTACCATCTTACACTTTCCAAACTTTAAATCTAAAAGTTTATAAACATCTTTTTTCTCTTCTAATAACACATCCTCTCCGACAATCCCGATATCTGCTACCCCGCATTCAATATAAGTTGGATTATCTTTAGGCCTGGTAATGACAAATTTAACCTCCTCTTCCTGGTCAAAAAATGCCAATTTCCTGTTTATCCCTTCCCCGCCTTTTAAATCAATTCCTACCTCTTCGAATAATCGAATAGAAGGTTTAAACAGCCTTCCACTGGGCAAAGCAATAACTAAATAGTTAGTATTAATTTCCCTACTCATAAGTTATCATTTCCTCTTTTCCTGATGTTACTTCAATTCTTTTAATTTTGTTGGGCTGATTATCAACTACTATTACTATATATTTTATCCCTTTAGAACGAGCATAATTTAACACCTCTGCAAACTCTCTTTTCCCAACCTCTAACTCTACAATTAGCCCCTTTTTTCTTAAATTTTTAGCTGATTTCAGGGCTTTTCTAAAATTATCTTTATTGTTTTGGTAACACACCAGGTACTGGTCAGGCTTTTTTAGGTCTAAAGAATTTATATTCTCTCTCTCTAATGCCATTATCAACCTCTCTAATCCAGCAGCAAATCCGGTAGAAGGTAGATTTTCTCCAAACTTTGAGCAAAGTTTATCATATCTACCCCCGCCACAGATTGGAAATCCCAGATAGTCAGTATAGCCCTCGAATATAATTCCGGTATAATAATCAAAATCACGTATAATTCCTAAATCTATCAGAACATATTCTTCTAATCCGTAATCTCTTAAAAAATTATAGACTTTTTTTATCTCTTTTAAAGCAGATAGAGATAATTTATTGCATATCATATTTTCTGCTTCTTCTAATACTTCTTCTCTTCCTCTTAAAGTAGGCATTTTTAAAATTAATTCTTTTTCCTTATCTTTAATGTCGGAAAAAGACAATATCTTTTCCAGTAATACAAAATCTTTATTTAAAATTGCTTCCTTTATTTCCAATTTTCTCTTTTCTTCGGCTTTTATCGATTGCATAATTCCGTTGAAAAAATTAATATGTCCTATATCTATAAAAAAATTTTTAAGTCCACTATTTTTCAAACACTCCACTGCCAAAGCAATAACTTCTGCATCTGCCTTTTTGCTATTTACCCCTATCAACTCTACCCCTGCCTGGCAAAACTCCCTCTGCCCTCCCACTTTAAAATCATCATACCTAAATACATTGCCCATATAATAAAATCTTAATGGTTTAGGCTCCTGTTGCATTTTGGTGGAAGTTACTCTGGCTAAAGGTGTGGTCATCTCGGGACGAAGGGCAATAATATTACCTTCTCGGTCAAAAAATTTGATCATTTCTTTTTTCATGATTGACCCTGCGCCCCGGGCTAACATATCGTAAAATTCAAAAGTAGGAGTAATTATTTCCTGGTATCCCCATTCTTTAAAAACCTGGGATATTTTATTTTCTAATAATCTCCTCTTTAAAACTTCCTCTGGAAATAAATCATTTAAACCTTCAGGAATATTCATCTACTTTAACCTCTTTCTTAACTGTGGGCACGATACATCGTGCCCCTACCTCTTAATCCTAATTTTCTTCACACAATACTAACGATTAATTTAATTTACATTCTTTAACACATTAAAGTATTAACGAGTTAAATTTAAAGAAATATTAACATTGTTTTAAAATTTTGTCAATAGTAATTTGCGCGGTTCCCCGTATCAGCCAAAGCAGGAAGGTAGTCGTACGCTGACTTATTACCATCGGTACATTCGAAGAAAAAATTAGTGAAATGATCAGCGCTAAAAAAACAGTTTTCCTATTTCCTCTTTTTACCCTTTTTAATTACAAAATCTTCTCCTGTCATCTTGCAGAAGTGATGTCAATAAAAAGAGCTGTCCCTGTTTTCTTTACTAACCCGGGTTTTCTTTAATTTAGCATGAAGTTCTCCCCTCATCAATTTCAGAATTCTCCTATCATTGGTGGAAAAATTACATAACCCTACTGGAAGTTCTCCACTACCCCTAGTGGAATTTCTCCACACTAACAGCAACAAATAAGAACAGTAACAAATAGAACAACAACATTAGGGGGTAATTTTTACCCTGCTGCAGTTGCTGCTGATAATATTTTTTAATTTTTTTTCCCATCTACCCTGTAAAATAACCCTTTTTTTGCTCTTACTCCCTCTCCCCTCGGAGGGAGAGGGTTGGGGTGAGGGGGAATAAACTAATAAGCAAAAACTATGCAAAGAAAAACAACAGTTAACAAAACTAATTCATATACCACAATTCAGGATTACTTTTTAGCTCACTGGGTAAGTGTAATAGCCCTGGCCATGCTCTATCTTCAGCTCTTAAGCTATTGTCATAAAGGAAAAGATACCGCCTGGCCTTCTATTCAAACTCTGAATAAAAGGATGGGTATTACCACCAAGACCTTAATTAAATACCGCAATGCCCTCATGGAATACGGTCTAATCAAAGAAGTAGTAAAACAAAGATCTACCTCCGGAGGATATGACCACAACCTTTATCAGTTAGTTATATTAGATAAAGAGAGAGCTCTTCTTCCTGCGACAGAAAGATTACCGGAAGAAACCGAAGAAGTTATCTCCGGGATAGCAGAAGAACCTCCTTATCACAATCAAAATAACCCTAAAAGGATAGATACTGATGATAAGAAGTCTTGAATTAAGCTTTAGGGTAAGGTCTTGCAATATCACTTTTTATCTTTTCCCTTTATTTTTTTATCGCTCTGCTCATTGTAGGATATTCACACCACTATATTCTGCTATCTAATTTGTTATTTTGCATATTTGAATGCAATGTACTCAATAATAATACCGTATAGGATACCTGCCAAAAAACTCACAACATCATTAAAGCCTGTAGAACTATAAAAAGCAAAAGAAATGATTAAACCAAAAAGTGCACCTCGGCCAATTACTTTTGGCCATCCCAGGTTTCCACCAGCTAACCCAATCACCAAACCCATAATCAATCGATTGTACCATAAAGCAAATAAAAAGTAAGCTTCGCTCTGAAAACCTGACCTTACAAAGGCTCCAACAATACAAAACGCACCCAAAATAGCCCCTGAAGCAATACATATCTTCATTCTTTTTGTAAACATACTTTTCATCATCTCCTAACCTAATTTATTATGAACCCAATCTAAAAACTTTGTTGAATAGCCCAGTGTTTCTGTAGGGCAGCTATCTACGCAATGACCACAGCCAACGCAACGCGAGTCGGTAACCACTTGGCCGATTTGAGCCTTGGTCTTAATATCAATTGTCATAGGGCAAGCAATATTGCATCGATTGCACTTGATACATTCTGATTTATCTGTAATAATTTTTTGCCCGGCTAATTTCGACAATAGTGATAAAACCGTACCTAACGGACAATAATAGCAATAACCCCTACCAATAAAAGCTACCCAGAAAAACATCATCATTAATAATTCTGCGCTGAGGTATTTATAGTTTTCAATTTGACTGATAATTTGAAAGTTACCGGAAACCCCTACCCCAGATAAATAGAGAATCCACCAAATAGTAAAAAATAGCGATAATGAAAGGAAAACCCACTTAAATACCGAGAAAGCATTAAGTACACCTTTCTTCATTTTCTTGACTTTCCCAATCAAAGGAAATGCCGGAGCAAATACTTCAGAGGCAAATCCGTTAAACAAGCAGATTGTTGAGCATTGCCATTGCCTGCCAAACAGCAATGTACCTCCTAGGATAATAACACTGACACAGACATAAAATATAAGAGCAGCTGATATACCTGCAACACCCCATACTGGATATCGGCTGAGATAGATAGAAGAATCCGGATATAAAAGCTGTAAAGGCGTGGTCGTCCATGGCAGAGGCATGGTAAAAAAGTATACTTCTTGGTTATGAAGGAAAATCGGTGCTGCAATATGGACGACTAAAGCCGATACAATGAACCCTATAAGATTCCTCTTTCTCATGGTTGAGCGCTGAGAAGTTCCGATGATTCTCAGCGTTAGTAAACTTCCTATAATAATAAATAGTGTTTTTATCCAGTTTTCATAAAAATGCCAAAACCGTGAGATAAATGCTGCTACCGAAGGAGTGGCCTGGCTGGCATAACCGTAATTTAATCCTGCAATAACAATAGCTAAAATTATATACGCTCCTAGAATCGTCTTTAAGATTCTAAGTTCCATAGTTTTATTTTTATCCATCATTAGTATTCTCCCTTTCCAGTCATGGCTAACAAAGTAGCGTGGTATTGTTAGTAATACTCACATTTTCTTGCTGTGAGCTGCTCATTTCTAATTATCTGATTAATTAAAATCTGAGAAACTGTGATGTGTTTCCATTTTGTTAAGGGAAGAGTTACATTTACTAACTTTGTTAAACTACAAGTCTTGATCCCTTTACTCCCAATATTAATACGACAAAAGATTTAAAAAATCCTTCTTTTTAGAGAAAAAAGTTGCAAGATGCAAGGTACAAATGCGGAGAATCTGCCATAATGACAGAGGGATTAAAACTAATAATGTTTACTAATATATGGGGAAAATGTGTAAAACCCGTGGGAAAATAACTTCTTGAAAGCCTTTTAAACAAAGGGTTTTAAGATAGTAAATGGGAACAGATAACCGTCACCTGTTCTTTTAAAATAAAATTCCTCTGAGCGTTTCTCCATCTCCCTTAAAGAATATTTATCATCATTTAAAAGAGAGTACAATTCTGTTTTTTCCATAAAAATTACCTTTTTCTAATACAACTTTGGCATAAGACTAGTAATATATTTTAAATTTATAATATGACAGAATGTGTCAAATAACCTTCACCTGTCACGATCCCTGTCATGAGAAGCCTACCGGAATTTTCGATATCGCCGAATCAAAGTATTTGTTGAATTATC
>DASRMF010000113.1:0-6985 GCA_035648055.1 Atribacterota bacterium | reverse complement strand
TATAGTGAGGTTATTGCTAAAAAATTATTAGGAAATATTAAAAAGGAGAAAAAATTATGTTAAAGAAAATTAGTCTTTTAGTTTTGTTAGTATTGACTTGCGTTGCTCTTCTGGTATTACCAGTAATAGCTCAGGCAAGTGAAGGTCCTATTGTAATTTACTTTTTCCCAGGTGGTGCTCCCGGAGGGACATTTGCTACTGTTGTTTATAATGGTGCTAAGGCAGCAGCGGATATATTAGGTGATCGTGTTGAAGTAAGATATCTATGGTCAGATTGGAGTCAGCAGAAAATGGTTGATCAATTTCAGCAAGCTGTTGCGGCAGATCCTGATGGTATAGCCATTATGGGACATCCTGGAGATGAAGCATACAGGCCTTTTGTTGAAGAAGCTGAGAAACAGGGGATTATCGTTTGCAGTCAAAATACGACATTACCTGAACTTGAAAAAGCTTATGCGGCCAATGGATTTGGTTATGTAGGCCAGGGACTTTATGAATCAGGTTATACTCTCGGTGAAGCTGCAGTTAAAGGTGCAGGATTAAAAACAGGGGATAGAGCCCTTGTTTGGGGTCTTTTATCAGCACCTACCAGAGGATTAAGAACAAAAGGGGCTATAGATGCTTTTGAAAAAGTAGGTGTAAAAGTAGATTATGTGGAAATTTCAGCCGAAGTAGACAAGGATGCTTCAAACGGTATTTCTGTTATAGTAGGTTATTTACAAGCAAATCCTGATTGTAAAGTTGTTGTAACCGATCATGGTAACTTAACTTCTACACAACAAACTTATTTTGAAGCAGCAGGTTTAGGCCCAGATGATATTTTCGGAGCTGGTTTTGATTTATCGCCTGCTACCGTAAAAAGCATTAAAAGTGGTTATACTGATCTTGTATTAGACCAGCAGCCGTTCTTGCAAGGGTTTCTACCAGTTATGCAAATTTATTTAACCAAGATGTATGGTTTCTCCGGATTGCATATTGATACAGGTGGCGGGTTAATTAGCAAGGATAATATAGATTTGATAGCCCCCTTAGCTGAAAAAGGAATGAGATAAATAATAATTAGAATACTAATTTAATGGTATCCTGCAGGAAGAATTTTTAAAAAATTCTTCCTGCAGGATTATTTTAGGCCACAATATTAATGACTATAAAAAGGGGAGAGTTATATATGGACAAATTGGTAGAGATGAAAAATATATACAAGTCCTATGATGGGGTTGTAGCTTTGAAGGGTATAGATTTTGAAGTGGGGTTTAATGAAGTTGTAGGCATTTTAGGTGATAATGGTGCAGGTAAGTCGACTTTGATTAAAATTATTTCTGGAGTGCATTCTTTTGATGACGGTGAAATGTATATTAGAGGTGTAAAAATTGATCCTAAAAAATATTCTGTAAAGATGGCTCATCATCTGGGCGTAGAAACCGTATATCAAGAAAAAGCTCTTGCAGATAAGCAAACTTTATGGAGAAATGTTTTTGTTGGTAGGCAAATTACTAATAAACTGGGTTTTCTTAATATAAAAAAAGAAAAAGAAGAAACAAATAAAATTATGCATGATTTGATGAAATTTAGAGGAATAGGTGTCAGTGCTGATTCGGTTATTAAAACCTTATCTGGTGGCGAAAGGCAAGGGGTTGCCATATCTAGAGCCATGTATTTTGAAGCAGACCTGGTTATTTTAGATGAACCGACTATGGCTTTATCATTACAAGAAGTAAAAAAAGTCTTGAAGTTTATCCAAAATATTAAGGATAAAGGAAAGTCTTGCATTTATATTTCCCACAATATTGCAAATGTTTATCCGGTTTCTGATCGTTTTGTAGCCATTGACCGAGGCAATATAGTGGGTGCTTATAATCGTAAAGATTTATCTTTAGAGGAACTTAGTGAGGAATTGATTAGATATACTAAGTCAAGCACAGAAATTAATCAAGGTGAGAGGGTATTATAATATGGATAATTTAGAAACAAATTCCAAAGTAAAAAAATCTACTAGATACAAATCTCAAATTGCATTGTTAATTATGGCGGTCAGTATTTTTGGATTATTTATGATTACCAGCCCTGAAGTTTTCCTTAAAGGAAGAATTTATCAATCGTTTTTATCTACAGTTCCTATTATGGGAGTAATGGCTCTCGGTTTAACTTTTGTACTTGCTATGGGTGAAATTGATCTTTCCTTCCCCTCAGTGATGGCTTTATCAGGCTTTATTTTTGCCATTACATTTAAGGCTACCAACAGCGTTATATTGGCCATAATATGTAGCCTTTTATCCGGTGTGGTAGTGGGGTTTATAAACGGAACATTAGTTACATCAATAGGTATTCCATCCATTGTAGCCACCTTGGGTATGCAATTTTTAATCAGGGGCTTCAGTAATATTATATCGAATGGTTTAGCCAGAACGATAACATTAGATAAAACTATTTCCTATAAAATATTCGCAGAAAAGTTATGGGTAATTCCTGTGCAGTCAATTTGGTTTGCAGGAATAGCAATTTTTTTCTATTTCTTGCTTTTGAGACATAGGTTTGGTGAGCACGTATTATTTTTAGGCGATAATCAGGAAGCTGCGGGAATGATGGGCGTTAATGTAAAAAGAACAAAAATAATGGTTTTTATATTGATGGGAGTCATAGCTTCCTTTGCCGGGATACTGAGTTGTTACCGAATGAGAACCTGGTGGCCAACCATGGGAGAAGGATATTTGATGATGGTAATGGCTGCTACTTTTATAGGCGGCACTTCTATGTTCGGTGGAGAAGCCAGCATCGAGGGTACTTTTATTGGTGCTTTTATTATTGGTTCTTTAGAAGCAGGTATTGTGGCTGCAGGGCTTTCTGGCTTTTGGACACAATTTATTTGCGGGGTATTAATTATTGTCTCGGTCATCATTCATACCCTGGCAAAGAGAAAAAAACAAGGTTATAAACACCAGGTATAGGTAAGGTAATATTAGGAAGCAAAAAAGGTTATATGAATTTAAACTACCTAAAGAACCAGAATTTTTTCAGGTTCAGCTTAAAATATCCGGACTGTTAGAGATTTGTGTTAAAGGCCATTATAGGATTATCAATATTTTAAGGGGGGATTTAAGAAATGATTAACATTCCTGAAGTAAAACTTGGGATAGTTGCTGTAAGTCGTGATTGTTTTTCTATTGAACTTAGTAAAAATAGGAGAGAAGCTGTTATGAAGGCGTGCAGCAAAAAGGGAATTTTGATTAAGGAAATTAAGACAGCTGTTGAAAACGAAAAAGATGTTTTAAAGGTCTTAAAAGATTTGAAAGAGGCAGAGATTAATGCATTAGTCATATATCTAGGTAATTTTGGCCCTGAAGGTCCGGAAACAATACTGGCTCAAAAGTTTTTGGGACCTACTATGTTTGTTGCCGCCGCAGAAGAAACCGGAGAGAATTTAGTAAATGGTCGCGGAGATGCATATTGCGGTATGCTGAACGCTTCATACAATCTGCAACTAAGAAAATTAAATCCTTATATTCCTGAATATCCTGTTGGTACAGCTGAAGAGATAGCAGAAATGATATTTGACTTCGAAAATATAGCCATAATATTACTTGGGCTCAAAAAACTCAAGATAATAAGCTTTGGCCCCAGACCTCAGGATTTCCTTGCCTGTAATGCGCCCATAAAACCTCTATATGATTTAGGTATAGAAATAATGGAAAATTCAGAGTTGGATCTTTTCGAAGCTTTTAATCATCATGAAAATGATTCAAGGATATCAGAAGTAGTGAAAAATATGGAAAAAGAATTGGGTGATGGAAACAGATATTCAGGAATACTGCCCAAACTTGCACAGTATGAGCTTACATTAAAAGACGGGATGGAGCAAAACCTTGGTGCATCTGAATTTGCGATCTTTGCTAATAAGTGTTGGCCTGCTTTCCAGACTCAATTTGGATTTGTGCCTTGTTATGTGAATTCAAGGTTTGCTATGAGAGGAATACCCATATCTTGCGAAACAGATATATATGGAGCATTGAGTGAATATATCATTACTCTGGCTACTAATTTACCGGCTACACTTTTGGATATAAATAATACAGTACCGAAGGATATGTATGAAGAAAATAGGAAAAAGGTAGAGAATTATAAACTAAACGACCTATTTATGGGATTCCATTGTGGAAATACTCCTATTTGTTATATAAAAAATGCTGAAATGAAATATCAATTAATTATGCATAGATTGCTTGAGCCAAATAAGGACCCTGATATTTCCAGGGGTACCCTTGAAGGAACCATCATTCCCGGAGATATTACCCTGTTTAGACTGCAAGGTACAGCTGATGATGAATTGAGGAGTTATATTGCTCAAGGGGAAGTACTCGATATAAATCCGAAATCCTTTGGAGGAATTGGTGTATTTGCTGTGAAAGAAATGGCCAGGTTCTATCGCCATATACTTATTGCAAAAAGATTTCCCCATCATACCGGTGTAGCATTTAAACATATAGGCAAAGTTTTATTTGAAGCTATGAAGATGTTGGGTATAAATGATATAGCTTTTAATCAACCTTCAAATATACTATATAGAAACGAGAATCCATTTACCTAAATTTTAAGTTGGAAATATTATAAGTATCATTAGCAGATATTTGGGCTCTTAAAAGTAATGAAGTAAAAAAAACAGAATATACAATTTATTTTTTTTGATTTGGAGAAAAGTAAAAATGATAAAACCCGATAAGTATTTACCAAAATATTATCAACTAAAAGAATACCTAAAGCAGATGATTCAAAATGGAGATATTATTCCGGCGCAAAAATTGCCTTCAGAAAGTGATCTTGTCCGTCAGTTTAAAATAAGCAGACATACGGTTCGTCATTCTTTTAGTGAGCTAGAAAATGAAGGATGGATATATAGAGAGCAGGGGAAAGGTACTTTTTGCGCTTACAGAGGAAGTAAAAAAGAGCAGAAAATAGCTGTTCTCACCACCTATATTTCTAACTATATTTTTCCTTATATTATTAGAGGAATTGAGGAAACATTGTGTGAATCAGGTTTTTCCTTTAGTATTGCCAGCACAGGCAATGATAAACGCAAAGAAGAAGAATGTATGAAAAGATTCTTAGAACAGGATATTTCCGGTATAATTGTAGAGCCGACAAAAAGTGCTAAACCAAATATAAATAAAAAATACTTTCAGGAACTAGATAAACGCAATATCCCATATCTACTATTACATGCCACCTATCCTGATTTAGATTCTGCCTATGTAATTATGGATGACGAAAAAGGTGGCTTTATTGCTACACAATATTTATTAAAGCTAGGTCATAAAGATATAGCTGGAATATTTTTATCTGATGATTTACAAGGTATAAAACGACAGGCCGGTTTTTTGTCTGCTTTAAAGAAATATAATGTTACTATCAATAATGAATTTTTAGGCAATTATAAAACTGAGCAGATGTTTTCTTTTCCATACAATTTTACTATTAACTTGTTGAAAAAGAAAAATCGACCAACTGCTATTGTTTGTTATAATGACCAAATAGCTATTCAGGTTATGGAAGCTATTCGTCGTAGTAACTTAAAGATTCCCGAGGATATTTCATTGGTAGGATACGACAATTCAAATTTAGCAGTGGCTACTGAGATAAAATTAACCACTATTAAGCATCCAAAAGAAGAGATGGGCAAACGGGTAGCACGAATGATAGTGGATATGATTAATGGAAAGGTAAAGAATCCGTTTTTTGTGTATGAGCCCGAGCTTATTATACGAAGCTCTTGTAAAACATTCCCAAAATAAGGTAAAATTTTCGGAGAGCGTCCTTATAAGGGAATTTACTTTGTATTCGATGATATTAATGTATGAGAAAAATTAAGTTGGGAGGACGATGAGAGCATGTTGGAGAATCTAAAAAAAGAAGTATACAAGGCGCATATGAACCTTATGGAAAATAATTTAGTTATGTGGACATCCGGAAACGTAAGCGCTCGGGATCCTAAAACCGATCTTGTGGTTATCAAACCAAGTGGTGTGTCTTACGATAAATTATTACCTGACAATTTAGTCGTTGTTGATTTAAATGGCAATATCATAGAAGGAAACCTAAAGCCGTCTGTAGATATGGCTACCCATCTTTACGTTTATAAACATATGCCAGAGGTTATGGCTGTCATTCATACTCATTCTACTTACGCCAGTGCTTTTGCTGCTACAGGTAAACCAATTCCGGTTTGCCTTACCGCTATGGCGGATTTCTTCGGTTGTAGTATTCCTATGGGTAATCTCGTATTAATCGGAGAAGAAGAAATAGGACAGGAAATAGTTAATAAAATTGGCAATTCAAAAGCTATAATAATGAAAAATCACGGACCTTTTACTATAGGTACAAGTGTTAATGAGGCTTTAAAGGCTGCAATATTTTTAGAAGAAAGTGCAAAAACTCTAATTATGGCTAAAATTCTAGGAGAACCTCAGTCTATTCCAGAGTCTATAGTAAATATACTTCATAAAAACTATGTTGAAAAATATGGGCAATAAAGGAGATAAAATATGCATAACAAATATCTTTTAGGTACAGATATAGGTACACAGGGTACAAAGACGGTACTGGTAAATCCTGATGGTAAAATAATTGCTTCTGCATTTTCAGAATATGATGTAATAAAGCCAAAACCTTCCTGGGCAGAACAATGGCCGGATGTATGGGTAAAAGCTACCTTTGATACCATCAAAGAAACAATAGAGAAATCAAAAGTGAAACTATCTGATATCGCCGGGATTGCCTTGAGTGGACTTTATGGCGGCTCAGGTATCCCCGTTGATAAAGATATGGAGCCTATAAGACCCTGTCTTATATGGATGGATAGACGGGCAACGGATGAAGTACAATGGGTAAAGGAGAATGTTGATAAAGATAAGATATTTGAAATTACCGGTAATTATGTTGATTCTTACTATGGATTTACCAAGATGATGTGGATTAAGAATAATGAACCGGATAA
>DASRMF010000112.1:0-4070 GCA_035648055.1 Atribacterota bacterium | reverse complement strand
GGAAAGTTCTGTTCTTACTTTCTCATCTTTAATCATTTTTAGATTTATCTTTACGTTTAATATCGCGCTCTCCAGGGCGGCTTCTGCCATTAAGGCCGCGACTCCGGCATCGCTTATTACATTAATATTGCCCTTTTCAGCCACTTCTCTAGAAAGACTCAGTACCTCCAGACATTTGTAAGCTACTTTAAGAGGAACTTTTGCCGCCTCAATTAGTGATTCTTGTATCTTTTCTGTCCTTATCTTTTTCTCATCTTCGGTTTCCTTGGGCATCTTGTAAGTAGCCATAAAATTATTAAAAGCCTTTACATCCTCTTCCATCAACTTACTTAATTCATAGCGCAATTTTTCCGAAGAGCTTATAATTTTCTTGATATCTTCTTCTACATCTTCATATTTCTTCTTGCCGATGGTTAAATTACCTACTATAGAAATTAAAGCTGCCCCCAATGCTCCGGCTAATGCAGCCACACTTCCTCCGCCGGGAGTTGGTGAATTAGAAGCTAACTCATCTAAAAAATTACTGACTTTTTTATCGATTAACATTGATTTACCTCCTTTATTTTATTAAATCAGGATTTTCGCTTTTTATAAAATCTATCAATTTAGTTAAATAAGGGGTATCAATTAATACCTTTCTTCCCTTCCATCCCCTCATAAAATATACTAAAGATTTTTCTGCGCCTTCTCTAATCTCTACAGAGTCCATTTCTTTAAAATTAAGCCTATCTTTTCTTTTCATTAAAAACAGAGTGGTAGTAATTATAAGTAGCCCCTCTTTATCAATAGTTATCGCAACTTTATTAGAAACCACTAACATAAAAAAGAATCCTAAAATTAATAAAATACTTTGACGGCTAACAATCCCATAAATTATTATAATAATGCCCACTAACAAAGAGGAATATTCCATCCATTTCTTAAGCTCTTTAGGATTATAAGTTTTAATCATTATGATCTCCTTTAAGCTAAATTAATTACCAAATTTACCAACTACGTAATTGACCTTTTAATTTAATTGGCTAATTATCTGTTTACCATCTAACCTACATTTTCAATCTTTTTTCCTGCTCTTTAAGTAAGCTTCAATAAAGAAATTTATTTCGCCATCCATAATTGCTTGTAGGTTTCCACTATCTACTTCTGTTCGATGATCTTTCACCATCTGATAGGGATGAAAAACATAAGAACGTATCTGGCTTCCCCAGGCAATATCTTTCTTTTTTCCTCTAACCTTTTTTAAATCTTCGATTTTTTTCTCTTGATAATGGTCAAATAACCTCGCACGTAAAATTTTCATTGCAGTCATTTTGTTACTATATTGAGATCTTTCATTTTGGCATTGTACTACAATATTGGTAGGTAAATGGGTTATTCTTACTGCAGAATCAGTGGTGTTAACGTGCTGGCCCCCTGCTCCTGTGGCACGATAAGTATCTATTCTTAAATCTGATTCCTTAATCTCAACCTCTACTTCTTGATCGATTTCAGGGATAACTTCTACTGAGGCAAAAGAGGTGTGTCTTCTTTTGTTGGCATCGAATGGAGAAATTCTTACCAAACGATGAATTCCTTTTTCAGCTTTTAAATATCCAAAAGCATGGTTTCCGCTAGCAGTAAAGGTAACATTTTTTATTCCGGCTTCTTCACCAGACGAAATCTCTATTATCTTGGCAGTATACCCATTTTTCTCCGCCCATCTCAGATACATCCTCAATAACATTTCGGCCCAATCCTGAGATTCTGTACCACCGGCACCCGGCCGAATAGTAATTATGGCATTATTGGCATCATATTTACCATCAAATAAAACAATTAATTCATTTTTTTCAATGTCTTTTTCTAAAACTTTTGCTTTTTGTTCTATCTCCTCCCAAATTTCTTTCCTATTTTCTTCCAGATTGAGCTCAGAGAGTATTGCTAATTCTTCCAAGTTTTCCTTTAACTTATTAAATTCGCCTATAGTGTCTTTTAATTCCTTAACTCTTTTTGTAACTTTCTGAGCTTTTTCCTGATTAGACCAGAAAGATCCCTGGGACATTTCTTTTTCTAATTTTTTTACTTCTTCCTCTTTTACAGATAAGTCAAAGATAAGTCCCCATTTCATCAATTTTTTTACGGAGTTGCTCCAGCTTATTTTGTAGTTCCTCTATCATTTTATCCGCCTTCCTTTCTATTTCCTACTTCCTTTGATTTTCGTTTTACAACCCTGGTAATATTATTCTCACTTTTACCTAAAATAAAATTTGATTACTTCGCCTTTAAAATTCTAATAAATAATTTAATTTGTAATTCTTCTATTAAGCAAATAAGCAAAACAATCGTAAAAAGATTTTTATCTAATTGTATTCTACATTTTTTCCACAACAATGTTTATACTTTAATCCACTACCACAAGGGCAAGGGTCATTTCTCCCTATCTTTTTCTTCTTTTGCTCTTCTTCTTCTCCTCCTAATCCTTTCCTTTTAACAAAAGGTGACTTTTTTGTTTGACTGCTAACCATAGGAGCAGGTGTTTCTCTTCTTACCTGTCGAATCCCTTGAGCCTCTTCTTTTTTAAGCCTGACTTTATAAATAAATTTTACTACTTCTTCTTTCATACCGTTGATCATTTCTTGAAACATATTGTGGGCTTCAAAATGATATTCCATTAAAGGGTCTTTCTGTCCATAAGCCCTTAGTCCTATACCCTGTTTTAATTCATCTAAACGTCGTAGATTGTCTTTCCATTCCCGATCTACCACCCGAAGTACAATCATCGTTTCAATTTGTCTCATCAAAGGTGATGTAAATTCTTTTTCCCGTAATTCATATATTTCAAGAGCTTTTTCTATTAAAATATTCTGTAATTTAGGAATAGATAATTTAAGTATTTCTTCTTTAGGGATAATCAATGGAATAGAGAAGATTTGCATAAAATGCTCTTTAAGTCCTGACCAATCCCATTCTTCAGGATAAATTTCTTTATTGGTATAATTCTTCAAGATATTTTCGATAGTGTCTTTTACCATTTCCAAAATATGTTCTTTAACATCTTTGCTCTCTAGTACCATCCTCCGTTGTTCGTAGATTACCTTCCTCTGATATTCCATTTCATTATCAAAATCTAAAAGCTGTTTTCTTATCTCAAAATTTCTTCCCTCTACTTTTTTCTGAGCACTCTCTATCGATTTGGTAACTAAAGGATGCTCAATAGGAACATCCTCCTCCATGCCTAACTTTTCCATAATTCCAGAAATCCGATCAGATCCAAAGAGCCGCATGAGGTCATCTTCTAAAGAAAGAAAGAAGCGGGATGAACCCGGGTCTCCCTGCCTTCCTGATCTACCTCTTAATTGGTTATCTATACGCCTGCTTTCATGTCTTTCCGTTCCAACTACATGCAAACCTCCTAATTTAGCTATCCCTTCACCCAGGACAATATCAGTTCCTCGTCCAGCCATATTAGTGGAAATAGTTACATTTTTACCCTGGCCTGCTTGAGTTATTATCTCTGCTTCTCTCTCGTGATTTTTTGCATTCAAGACATTGTGTCCAACATTCTCTTTCTTTAACAATCTACTCAGTGTTTCTGATTTATCGATTGATACTGTGCCTACTAATACAGGTCTTCCCATCTTGTTAACTTCAACTATCTCTTTAATAACTGCTTTAAATTTTTCTTTTTCAGTCCTGTAGATGATATCTGTAGAATTATTCCTGATTAATTTTTTATTAGGAGGAATAACTACTACCGGTAGATTGTAGATATGGATAAATTCTTCTTCTTCGGTCTTGGCAGTACCGGTCATGCCGCTAAGCTTCTTGTATAATCTAAAATAATTCTGGAAAGTTATAGTAGCCAGAGTCTGATTTTCGCGAGCAATTACTACTCCTTCTTTTGCTTCAATAGCCTGATGAAGACCATCACTGTATCGTCTCCCAAACATTAATCTTCCGGTAAATTCATCTACAATAATCACTTCTCCATCTTTTACTATATAATCAACATCTTTTTTAAATAATCTTTGTGCTTTTAGGGATTGGATAATATGATGTTGGACACTCATATTTTTCTCATCATATAGATT
>DASRMF010000111.1:0-4082 GCA_035648055.1 Atribacterota bacterium | reverse complement strand
CCAAAAAAAACATTCAAATTATTAATCTTAAGCATAGTTTGCATCCACCCCCAAATAAGCCTTAATTACTTCCGGATTATTTTGAATTTCTGCGGGATTTCCCTCAGCAATAGTCACTCCATAATCCATTACTAAAATTCTTCTGCATATTCCCATTACTACTTTCATATCATGTTCTATTAAAAAAATGGATAAACTGAAGTCGTCTTGAATCTTCTGAATAAAACTCATTAACTCCTTGGTTTCCTGAGGATTCATTCCAGCTGCCGGCTCATCTAAAAGCAGCAGTTTAGGTCCGGTAGCTAAAGCCCGAACAATCTCCAATTTTCTCTGCTGTCCATAAGGAAGACTGCCTGCTTTTTCCAATTTGAATTTTTCTAATTCTACTTTCTCTAATAATTCCATTGATTTATGGTAAATGCTTTCTTCTTCACGAACATAACTTGGAAATTTAAGGATAGCGGAAGCAAGATTTGATTTAAGGTGAAGATGAAAACCTATCATTACATTATCAATTACTGTCAGATTCTCCAGAAGCCTGATATTTTGGAAAGTACGGGCAATTCCCACTTTTGCAATTTTATCCGGTTTTATTCCGGTAATATCTTGATCTTGAAAGTAGATCTTATTTATAGTCGGAGTATATATTCCGGTAATCATATTAAAGACGGTAGTCTTTCCGGCACCGTTTGGACCAATTAATCCAATAAGCTCGCCCGGGACAATTTTTAACTTAAAATTACTTACAGCTGTTAAACCGCCAAATTTCATAGTAATATTATCTATATTCAATAATTCCATTAATAATTCCATTACCTAGCACTCCCTTCAGATGATTTTTTATTTGAAAAAATTCTGCGAATAAATCTGGCTAATCCCTTCCAGGAGAATTCAATACCTCCCATAAGCCCATTCTTCATATATAAAATAACAATTAGAAGAAGAGCTGAGAAAGTGACCATCCTTAGGCCGGGTATTGCGGGAATTATAATTGGTCCAATATTAAAGCCTGCTTCTATAGGACGTAAATATTCCAAAGAAAAATTAAATAAAAAGGCGGCGAGAACTGTTCCGGTAATACTGCCTAAACCGCCCATCACTACCACAATCAAAATATTAAAAGTCATTACAAACATAAATGCCTTCGGGTCTATGGTGGTAAGTAGACAGGCAAATAATCCTCCGGCAACCCCGGCGAAAAAAGCACTAATGGTAAATGACATTACTTTATGATAGGTAAGATTGACTCCGATAACCTCGGCTGCTATCTCATTTTCTCTAATTGCCATCAAAGCTCTTCCGTAACTGCTCTCAATTAATCCTTTAATAATATAAATGGTCACAACTGCCACTCCTACGGTCCACCAAAGATTAGTAAATTCCGGAATCCCTTTGATTCCCAATGCACCATTGGTTATCTGGGGAATGTTATTGGCAATGATTCTAATAATTTCTGCAAAGCCCAAAGTAGCTATCCCTAAGTAATCCCCTTTAAGTCTTAACACAGGCAACCCGATTATAAGTGCTGCAATAGCTGCAAATAATCCGCTCAATAATAGGGCAACGACAAAAGGTGTATGAATGACCGTGAAAGGCCAGGCTAAAGGTTCAAGTATATAAATCATCTCCTTATAATAAGGAGGAAGCACTAATAAGCTGGTTACATAGGCACCGATGGCCATAAAACCAGCATGGCCCAGGGAAAATTGACCGGTAAACCCATAAATTAAATTTAAACTTACACCCAGAGTAGCATATATAGCACCAAGATTAAGAATCCTTAACTTGTAGGCATCTAAATTATTCTCAGCAAGATATACCAATACTCCCAGCACAATTAAAGCTAATATAGTCAATATTTTTTCATTTTGTTTTTTCATTGTGCTACACCTTCTCTTGTATGTTTTTGCCTAAAATGCCATTCGGTTTAAGCAACAGGATTAAAATCAAGATTGCGAAGATAAATGCATCTCTATATCCTGATAATGCCGGTAAAAAGGCAACAAACAATATTTCAGACATGCCTAATATTAATCCACCCAACATCGCTCCCGGTATATTGCCGATTCCGCCTACAACTGCTGCAATAAAAGCCTTTAAACCGGGCATCATGCCCATCAATGGGAATAATTGCGGAAATCTCAATCCCCATAAAATACCACCCACAGCTGCCAGAGCAGAACCAATTGCGAAGGTTATAGATATGGTTTTATCGACATCAACCGCCATTAATCTGGACGTCTCAATATCTGTAGATATTGACCTCATAGCCAGACCAGTCTTTGTTCTGTAAACAATATATATTAGTAGAGTCATAAATATAGCGGATACTATTACTGAAGCAAAAAGAGTCGACTGAATACGAATCTCGCCAAACTGGAATAATCTTTTGAAAAATGTAGGACGATGAACAGATTTAGGAATTCCTGTAAAAATAACGATAGCTAAATTTTGTAGAAAAAATGATACTCCAATGGCTGAAATTAAAACTGAGATTCTGGGAGCATTTCGCAAAGGCCTGTAGGCAATTCTTTCAGATAACATTCCAGTCACGGCAGTTAAGGCGATAGCAACGATAATCGATGCCCACCAGGGCAAATGAAAAATTAATACTCCATAAAAAAGAAAATAAGGTGCTAGCATAAAAATTTCCCCATGGGCAAAATTGATTAATCTTAAAATACCATAAACCATGGTATATCCTATGGCGATTAAAGCATATAAACTTCCCAGTGATAAACCATTTGCTAAATTCTGCAAGACTAAATGTAATGACATAGAATTCTCCTTATAATTATTTAGAATTGTCATTAAACAATATCTATAGATTTCAACTTCTTCAGTTTATTCGGTTATTAATTAAATAAAAAATATCAAATATATATCAAAATATTCTATTTTCTCTTTTCTTTGTTAAGTGAAACTTAGTCGAAAAGGTTCTTTTTTTGTATAGAGAGATAGGATTGAATCCTATCTCTCTATAGTATCAATAAACAATTTATTGTCTTTAGGGATTAATGGTAGTCTCGTAGGCAAAGTCTCCGTTTACAACTTTAACTAAAATGGCAGGCTTTACGGCATCATGATTTTCATTAATAGTAATGGAACCACCTGCACCAGGGAATGCTTTTGTTGCAGCTAAAGCATCCTTGATAGCCACCGGATCAAATGAACCGGCTCTTTCAATAGCATCAAGCATTAAATTGTAAGAATCATAGGTAAGAACAGATACAGCATTCGGTGTTTCATTATATTTTTCTTTGAAAAGATTAACAAATTTTTCCGACTCCGGAATAACCGGTGCATCTTCAGCAAAGAAAGTACTGGCAACTAAACCTTCAGCTGCTTCTCCTGCTAATTCTATTAAAACCGGATTATGTAAAGTGTCGCCACCTAGATATTGACCTGTATATCCTAATTCTCTACCTTGAATGGCTATTAATGCAACATCTCCGAAATAACCCGGGAAAAAGAGTGCTTCCGCTCCAGAAGCTATAATCTGACTTAATTGGGCACTAAAATCCTGGTCACCAGTATTATATTTTATGTCACTAACGATCTCTCCACCGAGTTCTACAAATGTATTTTTATAGAAATTAGCCAGGCCTACTGAATAATCCTGAGCAATGTCAACTAAAAGTGCTGCTTTTTTGATTCCTAAGTCTTCAAAAGTATAACGAGCCATGACTTCACCCTGGAAAGGATCAATAAAACAAGCACGGAAAACATACTCTTTTCCCTGGGTAACCAATGGATTTGTTGCACTGGCAGAAAGCATTGGGATTCCTGCTTTATTGGCAACTTCACCACCTGGAATTGCCATACTGCTACCATAACCAACAAAAACTGCTACCACACCATCCCTTTCAATGAGTCTCGAAACCGCACTGGCTGCTTCAACCTTATCACTTTTATTATCAACGAGGACTAATTCAACTGTTTTTCCTAATACTGTAGGATTTTGCTCTTGGGCAAGTTCATACCCCTGCATACAAAGCACCCCACCCACTGCCATTGCACCGGTCATGGGTTCAGAAATTCCAAATTTAACCACATCAGCAGCAAGAGCTGCGCTACTAATA
>DASRMF010000110.1:0-3180 GCA_035648055.1 Atribacterota bacterium | reverse complement strand
TTCTCCTATCCTTCGCAAAGCCTCACCTAAATTTCTTGCTCCACAGACAAAAGGAACTTTAAAATTCAATTTATCTATATGATAATTTTCATCAGCAGGAGTTAATACTTCGCTTTCATCAATGTAATCTACCCCTAAAGCCTCTAGTACCTGGGCTTCCACAAAATGCCCAATTCTTGCCTTTGCCATTACCGGAATAGTTACTACTTTCATTATTTCTTTTATTATTTTAGGGTCAGCCATTCTGGCTACGCCGCCTGCTGCACGAATATCAGCTGGTACCCTTTCCAAAGCCATAACTGCCACAGCGCCGGCTTCTTCGGCAATTTTCGCCTGTTCTGCATTCACTACATCCATTATTACTCCACCTTTTAACATCTCAGCCAAACCTTTTTTCAGCTTATAAGTACCTTTTTCTATCAATTTACTTTATCCTCCTCTCTTATGCGTTTTATTAATCTATTTATATTATAGTAAAAAAAAATATAAAAACAACTAGTATTTTGTAATATAGTATCAAGTATCGAGTATCGAGCTAAGAAAAAGAAATGAAAGATAAAAGAAGTAGGGGCAGATCTTGTGTCTGCCCGTCAGAAATTATGGGCAAAAAGATACCGCAAAGCTAAAAAAAGTTTGCGGTATCTTTTTTTATTTAATATTTACTATCTTATATTAAGAAATTATCTGTTAAAATTTAATTTTTATTTTTTTTTAAAAGGTGAGGCTAGGTGTTCATAAAGCTTCCAACGTTTTAAAATCCCTTCTTGTGCTTCTTTTAACAATTTTTTAGCTTCCTCTGGCATAGTTCGGGTAAGCATTTTGTATCTATTTTCATTATAGATATATTCTTCTAAAGGAATGCTCGGAGCCTTGGAATCCAATTGGAGAGGGTTTTCCCCCTCTTTATCAAGATCTGGATTGAATCTTATTAAGGGCCAATATCCCGATTGAACTGCTAACTTTTGTTGTTCTAAACCATGAATCAAATTATATCCATGGCTAATACAAGCACTATAGGCTATAATCATGGAAGGACCATTAAATGCCTCTGCTTCCTGGAAAGCTTTAATCACTTGTGCATCATTGGCCCCCATTGCCACTCGGGCTACATATACATCTCTGTAAGACATTGCCATCATGGCCAAATCTTTCTTGAAAGTCCTTTTGCCTCCGGCAGCAAACTTTGCAATTGCCCCAAGAGGAGTCGCTTTAGACATCTGGCCACCAGTATTAGAATAAGTTTCTGAATCTAATACTAAGATATTAACATTACGCTTTTGGGCAATAACATGATCCAATCCTCCATAACCGATATCATATGCCCATCCATCTCCTCCTAAAATCCATACACTCTTTTTAGTAAGCACATCTATCAAGCTAAGCAAGTTCTTTGCTTCTATTTTATCTATTTTTTTCAATTTCTTTTCTAATGTTTTCACTCTTTCTCTCTGTTTGTATAATCCTCCCTCAGTAGACTGATCAGCTTTTTTAATTTCACTAACTAAACCCTTCCCAATATCAGAAGAAAGTCTGTCCAATAATTCTAAGGCATATTCAAGTTGTTTATCTATAGCCAGTCTCATGCCTAAACCAAATTCAGCATTATCTTCGAAAAGAGAATTAGACCAAGCCGGGCCCCTGCCTTCTTTATTAAAGCTCCATGGGGTGGCAGGTAAATTTGCTCCATAAATAGAAGAACACCCGGTAGCATTAGCTATAACTGCACGGTCTCCAAATAGCTGACTTAAAAGCTTTACATACGGAGTTTCTCCACATCCGGCACAAGCACCAGAGAATTCGAAAAGCGGTTGTAAGAACTGAACATTTCTAACTGCGCTAAGTTTCAACTCTTTTCGGTCAACTTCAGGAATTCCCAAGAAAAATTTCCAATTTTTGGATTCCTGTTCTTTAACAGTAGGTTGAGAAACCATGTTTAATGCTTTTAATTTAGGATTGGTTTTATTTTTTGCCGGACAGTTAACTACACAAAGGCCACATCCAGTACAATCTTCAGGAGAAACCTGGATAGTAAATTTCATTCCTTTAAATTGAGAATTTTTTGCTTCTGCAGATTTAAAATTATCTGGTGCAGAAGAAAGTAATTTTGAATCATAAACCTTAGCTCTAATAACTGCATGAGGGCATACCATCACACATTTTCCACACTGGATACAAGTATCAGGATCCCAGGCAGGAATTTCTTGAGCAATATTTCTCTTTTCCCATTGAGTAGTACCACTGGGAAAAGTTCCATCAGGAGAAAAAGCACTAACCGGTAAATCATCTCCCTGTCCGGCAATGATCTTTGCAGTTACCTTTTGCACAAATTCAGGTGCTTCTACCGGAACAGAAAGATGTTTCGCTAATTTACTATCAGCTTTATTTGGAACTTTAACCTCATGAAGGTGAGAAAGAGCATTATCTACTGCTGCAAAATTAGTATTTACAATTTTTTCTCCCTTATTACCGTAACTCTCTTCAATGTGATGTTTTATTGCCTTTATTGCTTTTTCAATAGGAATAACTTTACTAAGAGAGAAGAAACATACTTGCATTATAGTGTTAATCCTTGCTCCCAAGCCTACTTCTTTGGCAATTTTATAAGCATCGATTACATAAAAACGCAACTTTTTCTTGATAATAGTTTCTTGAATTGAGTAAGGCAGATGATCCCATACTTCATCAGCAGAATAAGAGCTGTTCAGCAGAAATATTGCCCCTGACTGAGCAGTTTTCAACACCTCATAACGCTCTAAGAAAGAGAACTGATGACAAGCGATAAAATTTGCATGGTTGACTAAATAAGTAGAATGAATAGGAGTCGGACCAAATCTTAGATGAGAAATGGTAAGTGAGCCAGCTTTCCGAGAATCATAAACAAAATAACCTTGGGCAAAATTATCAGTCTCTTCACCGATAATCTTGATAGAATTTTTATTAGCGCCTACAGTTCCATCTGAACCAAGACCATAAAAGACTGCCCGAGTTCTATCATCAGGTTCAATGGAAAAATCAGGGTCATAAGAAATACTGGTATGTGTTACATCATCATTTATTCCTATAGTAAAATGATTCTTAGGGACTTCTTTTTTCATCTCCTCAAATAATCCTTTTACCATAGCAGGAGTAAATTCTTTAGAAGAAAGCCCATACCTACCTCCAATTATCTTAGGAGACTTC
>DASRMF010000109.1:0-6634 GCA_035648055.1 Atribacterota bacterium | reverse complement strand
CCGGGAGAAAGAATGACCTTATCTTTTAAATCCACCAAAGATGCCTATGTTACCATCTATCAGTATGACCCGGAAGGAAGAGTAAAAATTATCTTTCCCAACCAATCGAATTCCCATGACTTTGTTCGAGCGGAACATTTGTACCAAGTTGAGAGGCTGATCCTCCCATTAGACAGTGGATTCGGACCAGGCTATATTCAGGCATTTGCCACAACCAGGCCTTTGCTGATGGTGAGAGATAATAGATATCCAGATATTCTGGCGCAAGAATTTCCCGTTATCAGTTTTAGTTTGGGGGACTTCACCATCGATTTACGCAACTTACTTCATCAACAACCTCCCGAAAACTGGGTTTCCAGTAATATCCTGGAATATCAAGTGGTACAACCACGTTATGTTTCTGAGAAAGTGGGTAGTGTTATGGCAATTTCTTTTCCTCAAGGAGCTGAAGCTTACCTGGATAATGAGTATTACGGAATATCTCCCAAGCGGATTGAAGATATCCAAACCGGCCAACACCTGCTTGAATTTGTCATGCCCGGTTATGAAATATGGAGTAAAACCATTACCGTATCCAGTAATAACACAACCCAGGTGGAAGCCCATCTTGTTCCAGTGGAAGAAGTTTACGGGGAAATCTCCTTGACCTGTGACATGCCTAATGCCTCTGTCTTTGTTGATGGGATAGAAATCGGTAAAACAACCGCACCGAAAGGCACCTTTATTATCAGTAACATTGAAGAGGGGTATCATGAATTGACGGTGATGAAACCCGGAAGTAAAGAGTACCGAACCTGGACTCAAACAGTAAAAGTATTGGGTGGCGAAACCTTACCCATTTATGTTTCTCTTTCTAAATCAAACTTTTAAGGGTAAAAATAAATAAATTAGGGCTCTATTAATTATACAATAGAGCCCTAAAGCATTAAGAGCAGGAAATATATATACGCAAACCGGGCTTAATAATCAGTAGTCCTAGATGGCTTAATTAAATAAACTTTTGGATAGAAACCCTTACGGCGGTGTTGAGTTTCTATCCAGATTGTCTTCTTTATAACTTGTTTATGTTAGAAAAAAGATGTTGTTGAAATTGATGGAATATGAAACTTTTCTTGACATCTATCGTATTAGAAATTAGTATTTATTGTATAGTTAATTAGTAGGACAGGCGAGATGCCTGTCCTACTAATTAACGACTATTCACTAACGACTAACGACTATAACAAGCGGTAGTTTCTTAACCCGTATCAGGTCGAGATGTGGTGGGATACTTATGAAATAAAAGGAGCAGAAGCCCCTCTCATAAGCAGCGAGATTTAAGAAGCTAGTTTAAAACGGAAATTAAAATTAGTTAATTTCGCGAAATTAAATAATAACGAATTTTTTTCAAAAAACGAAAGGAGAAAAAAATGAAAAAATTATTATTCGTACTCTTGATAGTAGCACTGGCATCTTTCCTCTTTGTCGGCTGTACTCCTACAGTTCCAGCTGAAGGCGAAGGTGAAGGCGAAGGTGAAGGCGAAGGAGTAACCGTGGCTATTGCTGATTCAGTAAAGGTTGGTGACTATACCTATGTCAGTGCAGGATCACATGACATTACCGTTACCTTCCCCGCCCCAGTAGCAGGACTTGTATCTGCTAGTATTTCACCATGTAGTGGCGATTATACTAAGGGGTTTATTGCTGGTGGTTCTTCTGTGGTTCTTTTCCCCGATGCCACTAAAAAAATCTGGACCGGTTCAGGTTCATTTAAGACAGAGCTAACTGGTGATGATTCATTATGCTGTGCTTCCTATGTAGAAGTAGTTTCAGGAGAATGTGCAGAGGTAGTATGTATAGCAATCCCGATCATCGTAGATGGTGAACCACCTTATGCTACTGTTGCAGTTTCATCAGGTGCATGTATCTGTGATGGTTGTGAGGTAACTTTTGAAACCTATACAGAGGAATTGTTATGTGAGGATATTAGCGCATGTGGTGATGACTGTTCAGGTTTAGCTTCATGGTCATTTGATCTTTATACTACAGATCCATTTGATATATGTTGTTTAACCCCATGTGTAGAACCTGTTTATACCTGTTCAGGCGTTGATTGTCCCATTCTTTGCACTACTTCTTGTATAGGACCCACTGATGCGCAAGTAGCAGCTAACCCATTGGCAACTGTGACCTATTACGTAGTGGAAAATGTGGCTGATGAGGTAGGAAATACCTTAAGGTATTATGCTACAATTACACTTGATTCTTCCTGCGTAGTTGAAGTTGTAGAACATTGGGCAAATGTAGATATTACGCCTACTAATGGTGTTGTCGATTATGATTGCACTACTTTTGATACCGAAAGTGCACTAGAAACACCAGTCCATATTCTACCTGCAGACTAATTGAACTGAATATTTTAATAGGAAAAAAGGGACGCTTCGGTGTCCCTTTTTTTTTGTATTTTTGCTGGTAAATGTTGTAAAAATTAATGAGAATATGATATAATTTTAAAGTTGCTTATAATTATTACTAAAAGGAAATTTTATGGAATATAAAATAAAGTTCAATTATTTGGCCTTAGCTTTAATCATCATCTTATTCTTCACCATGGGATGCAATATTTCTATTATACCTGATGTTCCTTCTCCATCTGATGAAATTAGCGGAGATTCAATTGTTCCTACTGCCGGTAGTATAATTATTGCCGACGGAGCAGACATCACCAAAGATTGCACTCCCCCACTGGCTATTTTATCTGAGGGAGCTGCTCAAATGTCTTTCAGTGGAGATGGGGAGAGTTGGACTGAATGGATAGATTATGATACTTCTTATGAAGAATTTAATATTGCCAATGGTTTAAATGGCACCGATTTAAGCTCAGAAATAAAATATGTCTATGTTCGTTTTAAAGATGAAGAGGATAATTTGTATACTTCGGACCAACTTGCCTCTGATACTATTGAATATGAAATGGGAGAATTATATTCTATTAAAATATTTCCCCCAGAAGTGACCATGCCGGTTGGAGGCAATTATAAATTTAACCTTCACGGTTATGACCTTAAATTAAATGAAGTCCCCCTGGATAATTCAAAAGTAACCTGGACCAAACAGTGTGGAGTGGGAAATCTATCTCCAACTACTGGGCTGTCCACTACTTATACTGCTCCTACTATTGCCGGGGAGCGTAATATAACTGCCTATTATAATAATCTACAAACTGGTGCTGTTGTTATTATTTTAAGCGATGATTAGATATGGTATTATTTTAAATACACCAGATTTTTCTCTTGCAAGGAGAGAAGGTATATATTAATGTAGACAGAATATGATAATAGAATAAAGGGATAAATAAAAAAATTCTAAAATAAAAAATAAAAAACAAAAGGAGAATAATTAGATGAAAAAATTGTTACTAATTTTATTAATGGCTGGATTAATTGCCGGTTTATTGGTCGGTTGTAATGGGGTAACACCTCCATCGACTGAAGGAGAAGGAGAAGGAGAAGGCGAACCAGAAACAGTTGCTCGGGTGGTAATGGTGGAGGCATTTACACAATCAGGTTGTGCTTATTGCGCTATAGTTGAACCAATATTAGAACAATTAGCCCAGGAATATGACCGTAGTGAAATAGTACTTGTAGAAGAGCGTGCCTATGGTATCTACTCTTTAGATGAAATTAGAGCCCGATATAGCTGGTATCTGCCAAGCAGTGGGGATAGAGGTACCCCTAATATTTTATTTAATGGTTTAAATTATAGAATTCATGGAGATTCAACTTACGCTGCAATTAAAAGTAAAATCGTTCTTGAGTTGGGTAAAGATGCAAAAATTAAAATTACTGCTGCAAGGAATAGTAACTCTAATACTACCACTATTACAGGAACTATAGAAAATATCAGTTCTTCTACCCTGGATAACTTGGTAATAAATGGAATGACTTATAAAAATCGGGGAGGTACCGGGTTGAAATATGCGGTTACGGATATTTTTGCAGAACAACAGGAAGAAGTTAGCACTCTTGCTCCGGGTGGCACCCACAATTTTTCATTCACTCTGGAAGATATCGATTGGGATGGAAATTATATAGACGGAGTAATTTTTGTACAGGACACAGATAGCTCTACCAAAGAAATTTTACAAGCCAAATATATAGAATAAAAAGTATATCATTATAATTTATTCTTTATTGAAATATTTTTTATTTATACCCTCCCTCTATAATCTATAATGAGGGGGAGGGTATAAATAACACGATAATTAAAAATGTTTAACTCATATATCGGATATATGGAGGTATCTTTATAAATCATAAAAATACCTCCTCTACTAAATTACTTATTAAGGAGATGAATCATATTGAATAAACAAAAGAGAACAACCATTTTAATATTTTTTATCCTGGTAATTTTTATAATGATAAATAGTGGATGCACCACACCGGTTATCCCCCCCGATCCTGATGATGATGATAATAATAATTATGTAGTCAGTTATTTCCTTATAAAACCCTATTCGGTTACTATGCAGGTTGGTTCTTCTCAAAAATTTGAGCTGGTAGCTTATGATTCCGAAGATAATCTTGTCCCGATTACTGGTTCTGAAGTGAAGTGGGAAGTGAGTTTTCAGTGTATAGCTTGTGGAAAGGTTTGGAAATTAAGTCCGGAGAGCGGTTCAAAAACTACCACTTTCACTCCCGAAAAAGTTGGAAAGTATTATATCTATGGTTATTATAAAGATGAAGTTTATAAAGATAGTAATCTTATCAATGTAGTAGAATAAAATTTACAGTTTATTATTCTGCATCTGATTAAGATTAAATAGTAAATAGGAAGGAGCCGCTAAAATTGTTTAAAAAGAGGAATTTGTTTATTTTATCAGGAATAATTATTATCCTGATTTCAGTTATGGTTTATGTCTATATGCAGAATAAACCTAAAATCCCGCCCCGAATGGTACTTTCTGAAACAGAATGGGACTATGGCATGGTAAAACCTAACGACAGCCCCACCCATATTTTTACCGTAAAAAATGAAGGAGACGAGGAATTAATTATTGAAACAGTTAGAGTTTCTTGCGGATGTGTGCAAGCTTCGATTTCTACTAAAAATATTAAACCAGGTAAATCAGCTGAACTTAAAGCAACTTTCAATACAGCCGGTTATGAAGGTAAGGTGAATAAGGATTTTTATATTAAATCAAATGACCCTCTGGAACCAGAAAAAAGAATTTCTTTGCGTGTAGAAGTACAGCATCAAACGAAACCGATAATTAGTTTTTCAGAAACAGAATGGAATCTTGGTCTTATATCGCAAGGAGATACCCCTACCTTCCCATTTATCATTGAAAATAAGGGTGACACTGATTTAATAATTAGTAAAGTAGATACTTACGAACATATAAAGCACAACATTATTATCCCTTTAAGAATTCCACCTGCAGAAATATATGAGGCGGTTTTAACTTATGATTCTAATGACCATGAACTGGGAGAAGTAAGAGAGGCTGTTCGAATATATAGTAATGACTCTATTAGAGATGGTGTTTCTTTAAGAATTGGAGGTTATATAAAGGAGAGGTTTGAACCTGCTATAAGTATTTCGCCCTCTGGGTTAAATTTTAACTTAGCGAGTAGTTCAAAAGATGGAATGATTGAAAAAATTTTTGTGCAGAACCTGGGAGGAAAAACCGCCAAGATTATTTCTGTAAAATCTTCTGTTGATTATCTTGTTCCTTTAAGTTCTGAGCTTGATCTTAATTTGGGAGAAAAAAATGAACTCCAAGTGTTATTGTTGAAAGAAAAAGCAATAGAGGAGATAGAAGAAGAGACCGAGGAATATATTTACCTAACCATCGCTCTTCCCGTAAAGATTAACAAATAGTGCTTTGATTAACTGGTTAAGAATAAAGATGCAAGATGAAGAGGAGAACTCCGAATGGTTATTAGAAAGAGAATAAAAATATTTTCCATAATAATCAGTTTACTTGTAATTTTTTCTTTAGTAGGTTGTAAATCAGCGGGTACCGATGAAGCTCAAATCATGCAGATTGCACAGAATATTGAAAAAGCCATCGAGGAAAAAGATGTAGATCTATTTATGGAGAATATATCATATAATTATTCTGACCCCGATGGCGGAACCTACGATAATCACATTAATGGCTTACCAGAGGAAATATTTTCCAAAATAGAAGAGGCGGAAGATTTAGTAGATATTTTTTCAATGTTTAAAATTGAACAAAAGGTTACTATACCTGAAAGCGATATAGTATTAACGGATATATACGCTAGTGGCAAAATGACGATTGAAATATCTCTAAAAGCTTGTATTGCCTGGGTTATATGCGCAGATTTATATAATGAAAACATAGAATATAATGTCGATTTTATCAAAGAAGACGATGACTGGAAAATAATCTCACTGGAAGAATTATAGAATTATTATTTATTGAATTGTATTTGGTAGGGGTCGGATTCATCCGGCCCGTCTATCTCTTTTGTCATTCCCTCGAAAGAGGCTGTGTCACAATTGCCTCTTTTGCGTACAATTAACGAATTAAAAGATATTAATAAAAATCAAATAAAACCCTTATTTTACAAGACTTTCAACTGATTATTATGCTATAATATTAGCATAATAATCAACCAAG
>DASRMF010000108.1:0-8687 GCA_035648055.1 Atribacterota bacterium | reverse complement strand
GATAAATTATTAAATGGAGTGAATAAAAATAATATTGTTTTTTATGGAGGTTAAAAATAATAGAAATGCTCCCCAATAAATCGATCAAAGAAGACAGAAGTGACAGAGAAATTGATTATATGCTTTCAGAAAAAGAAAGCTGTAAAGTTTTCCTAAAAGAATATAATAAAAAGAATAAAGTGGATTACCGCTTTACTAGTTTAGGGGATCCCATTAAAAAAGAACCCTCTTGTATTTGTACAGATGATTTAAGCATCGAAATTGCCCCGGTTTATTATAATAAAGATGAGGCGAAAGCTGCCTGGGGATTAGTTAAATTAATGAAGAAGAGGGCAAAAAATAAAGATAATAACCGTAAAAATAAAGATAAAAAAGATTACTTAACTGAGGCAACCCAAATGTTTTGTGATTCTCTAAATGAGCGGATAAAAAATAAAAATGAAAAAAAATATAATCGTACCGGTAAATTATTTTTAATTGTGGAAGAGGGAATAGGATTAACCGATAAGGAAGCAGTGGAGTATTATATAAATCAGGGTAAAAAATTTACTAATAATATTTTTAACGAAATTTGGCTGATGTTTCAGTCAGCAGGGCATTATAAAATATATTTACTGAAAAAAAAATAATTTTTTTCGAGTAGAACCAATGATAATTGGTTTTTTTGGAAAAGGGAGAAAGAGTAAAAGTTATAGCCTGGTCTTAAGTGAAAGCCAGGTTATAACTTTTAATTTTTTGGTGTTTTTACGAACAATAGAGGAAATACGATATCACTTACACAGCAGGGTATCCAAACAGAGAGAAATAAAAAAATAAAAATACCAATATAGATAAACCAGTTTAAAGTTTGTCCTAAAGCCATAATAATATGGAAGAGCGAAGCCCAGGTACTGAGGAGAACATGACCAAAATGAGGGAACTTTGTAGAGGGCTTTAGATAAGCTATTCCAATTCCCAATAAGGCCAAAGGATTGACCAGCCACCATTCTTCAATAAAACCCAAATGAATTTCTCGATGGGGCAGATTGAGCAAAATTTCACCCAGATAAGGGATTACCGAATCACTTAATGTAGCTATTCCGACAGAGCCCACATAACCGATGAGGATTAAAATTCCCAGGTTAGATTTTTTCTTACCCGTTCGACATTTATAAAAATTATACATAGAGGCAGTAACTAGTGCACTTAAAAAAACATGGAGAGGGTGAAGGATATAGAAAATATTATAGGAAGATTCAGAGGGTAATTTTTGCAAAAATATTATCATAATTATCCCGGTAGCAGCTCCGAAAGTAGTAAAAGGCATATGTTCTTTTAATTCTTTAAGGATTTGTTTATACATTTCTTTCCCCTATTTTTTAAGCCAAAAAATATTTGGCGAGTGAGGTGTAAAGGCAATAAATTTTTTTAATTAGATTATAGTAATATGTTATACTTATAAAAGTAGAGAAGTCAATGAAATTTCTCAATAATCTCTAATTTTTATTATCAAAATTAGATAACCGAAGAAGAAAAGAGGAAACAGAGATTGAAGATTGGATGCCATGTTTCTATCGCGGGAGGAATAGATAATTCCATTAAGAGAGCAGAGGAATTAGGATGTAGTACTATGCAGATATTTTCTAAAAATGCGTCCACCTGGCGGGAGAAAATATTAAAAAGGGACGAAGTAGAAAGCTTTAAAGAGAATTTGAAAGATTCTAATATTAACCCCGTTTTTATTCATACCTCTTATCTCATTAATTTGGCTTCTCCCTCAGATGAACTTTATTTCAAATCAATTAATGCATTTATTGAAGAGATGAAGAGGGCCAATATTTTGCTGACTGAACCTTACCTAATTATTCATCCGGGGGCTCATACCGGAGCAGGAGAAGAATACGGAATCGAGAGGATAATCAGAGCCCTTAATATTATTTTAGAAAAAAGTGGAGATTTAGGTTTAAAGACGATGATATTATTAGAGGACACTGCTGGCTCAGGTACGCATTTAGGTTATTCTTTTTGCCAGTTAAAGAGGATGATGGAAGGGACGAAAGATAAAAAGAGAATAGGGATTTGTTTTGATACCTGTCATGCCTTTTCAGCGGGATATGACCTTTCTCATCAAGAAGGAATTAAGCAGACCTTAGAAGAGTTTGAAAAATATATTGGTTTAGATAAATTAAAGGTGATACATCTTAATGATTCTAAATTTCCTTTGGGTTCACGAAAAGATAGGCATATGCATATTGGCAAGGGATTTATAGGACTGGAAGGTTTTAAGGTGCTGGTGAATCATAAATATTTAAAAAACCTGCCTTTTATTCTGGAAACCCCCAAACATGACGAAAAAGATGATATAAACAATATTAATTTAGTAAAAAGTTTAGTTGAGGGTTTAAGTAAATGCCGGTAGAGAAAATTTTAAATGAACTAAAAAAGTATAATAAAGTCAGTTCCCGCTTTACTGACTGGAGGCATATTCCGGCTAAACCTGGAATTTATGAGGAATTTCCGGAGTGGATAGAGGATAAACTGGTAAGGGTTTTAAAAGAGAAAGGCATCAGTAAGCTTTATTCTCATCAGGCTTCCGTCTTGGAATTTATAAGAAACCATAAGAATGTAGTAGTAGTTACACCTACAGCTTCCGGAAAAACTCTTTGTTACAATCTGCCGGTATTGGATTCTATCTTAAAAGATGAAAATAGCCGGGCTCTTTATATGTTTCCCACTAAAGCTTTATCTCAAGACCAATTAACTGAATTGTATCAATTAGTATCAGCCCTGGATGAGGGAATTAGAACTTATACTTATGATGGAGATACTCCTTCTTCCGCCCGGCAGGCCATCCGCAGGAAAGGGCATATTGTGATAACCAATCCGGATATGCTTCATTTAGGGATATTGCCCCATCATACCAAATGGATGGATTTTTTCGTAAATTTGAAATACGTGGTAATCGATGAGATTCATATTTACCGGGGGGTATTCGGAAGCCATCTGGCTAATGTAATAAGGAGATTGAAGAGAATCTGCCGATTTTATGGGTCGAATCCCCAGTTTATCTGCTGTTCGGCAACTATCGCTAATCCCCGGGAACTTTCTCAGAAGATTGTCGGAGAAGAATTTGTTTTAGCCGATAATAATGGTGCTCCGCAGGGGGAGAAACATTTTTTATTTTATAATCCCCCGGTAATTAATAAGGAATTGGGAATCAGGAAGAGTTTAATTAAAGAAGTAGCCCGTTTTGTGGCCTATTTTTTAAATTATGACATTCAGACTATAGTTTTTGCCCGGAGTCGTTTAACCACCGAAGTCCTGACCAGTTATTTAAAAGATTTTTTAGTCAAAACCGGGAGGTCCAAAGATATAGTCAGAGGATATAGAGGAGGTTATCTGCCTAACCTGAGGCGTGAAATAGAAAAGGGTTTAAAAGATGGGGAGATAAAAGGAGTAGTAAGTACCAATGCCCTGGAGCTGGGTATAGATATTGGCCAGCTTAATGCCTGTTTTATGGCCGGGTACCCCGGAACGATATCCAGTACCTGGCAGCAGGCCGGAAGGGCCGGGCGCAGATCTAATAGTTCAATAGCTATCTTGATTGCTTCCAGTAATCCTTTAGACCAGTTTGTAATAAATCATTCTGATTATTTTTTCGGAGAATCACCGGAGAGTGCAGTTATTGACCCGGATAATTTAAGTATTTTGGTTAGTCATATCAGGTGTGCTTCTTTTGAATTACCCTTCGAAGAAGGGGAAGATTTCGGAACAAAAAAACTTCGGGATGTTCTGGAGTATTTAGAAAAAGAAGGCGTACTTCATTGTGTGGAGAAGAAATGGTATTGGATGAGCGAAGTCTATCCCACTGAGGAGATAAGTTTGCGCAGTACCTCGGTAGATAATTTTGTAATTATCGATACTACTGAACAGCAGGAACAGGTTATCGGGGAAGTGGATAAAGCCAGTGTGCCCACCCTTATTTATGAAGGAGCTATTTATCTGCACGAAGGCGAACAATATGCTATTCACAGGTTGGACTATCAAAATCAAAAGGCCTATGCCGAAAAAGTTAAAGTTAATTATTACACCGATGCCCAAACCGAGACTAATATTAAGGTTTTAGATGTGTTTGATAAAGCTGAAGAATCAAATATGGAACATTCTTACGGGGAAGTGGCTATTACTACCGTTTCTACCTGTTATAAAAAGATAAAATTTTATACTCACGAAAATATTGGTTTTGGGGAAATATCCTTACCCCCGGAAGAGATGCGTACTACCGCTTATTGGCTTACTTTGGCTAATGATATTAGCGAACTGTTAGATGACCGAGAAAGCGAAGGAAGATTTTTTAATTTAAACAGCGGGCTCTTAGCTCTATCTAATGTGCTTATTAATGTTGTTCCTTTATATGTTATGTGTGACCCCCAGGATATCAGGGCAGTTTCGGAAGTGCGTTCTCCTTTTACTGGAGGGCCTACCATTTATATCTACGATAATTATCCTGGGGGAGTAGGATTTAGTGAGAAGATGTTTGAACTGCGTCGGCCTTTACTGCAGGCAGCTCAGGAATTGATTCTCGGCTGCGGGTGTGAAAAAGGTTGCCCTTCCTGTGTGGGGCCTATTGACGAAGTGGGGATAAAGGGGAAAGGGAGCGCTCTTCTAATTTTAAGGGAGGCCTTAAGCTGATTATGGATGATATAAAAAGCCGACTGGAAAAAATTGCCCAATTAAAGAAGAATATAGATAAAATCAGGCAGTCACAAAAAGAGAAAAGTTTAAAGACTGTAGAAGCAGAAGTAAAGATAGAAGAAGTAGTATCGGGAAAATTTATCTCCACTCCTTTTGGGGACAGTTTTGTTCGGGAAAATTATTTCCCTCAGGATTATAAGTGCGGGGAGGTTGAACTTTTTCAAATTTTACAATCTTCCGCCAAAACTATTTCCAGTTTAGCCAGAGATGATAGATTAAAGGAGATAGACATTAATAAGACCGTCTTTTTAGATACCGAAACTACCGGGTTGGCCGGAGGAGCAGGGACTTATATTTTTCTGGTGGGAGTAGGATATTTCGAAGGAGACCAATTTTGTGTCCGGCAGTATTTTATGCGGGATTTTAATGAAGAGCGGGCTTTGTTATCAGCAGTAAATGAACTACTTTCCAAATATGAGGCGATAGTTTCTTATAATGGTAAGACTTTCGATGTTCCCTTAATTCAGAGCCGCTTTATTATGTCCGGGATGAAATTAAATTTAAAAAATCCCGGTCATTTTGATTTACTTTATCCAGCCCGCCGTTTATGGAAAAGAAGATTAGAGAATTGTTCACTATCTACAGTAGAAAGAGATATACTGGGGGTAATCAGAGAAAATGATGTTCCAGGCTATCTTGTCCCCGAGATTTATTTTAGATATCTTAAAACCAAAGATGCCCGAGCATTAAAACAGGTATTTGAACATAATTTACAGGATATCCTTTCTCTGGTAGCCCTGGTCAGCAGGATGTGTTTTCTGGTGGAAGATCCTCTAAATAATACCGAATACGGAATGGATATTTTCAGTATAGGCAAGATGTTTGATGACGAGAAGAGATATGAGCAGAGCACCCACTATTATACTGAAGCTCTAAAACATAATTTAGCAGAGGAAGAGGCCTTAGAGATATTAAGATTGAGTTCTTTTGCTTATAAGAGACAGGGAAAATGGGAAAAAGCAGAAGAAATATGGAAAGAGATAATAGAAAGAAACCCTGAATTTATTTATTATCCCTACGAAGAATTAGCCAAATATTACGAACATTATTTAAAAGATTATCAAAAAGCAGGGGCGGTAGTAGAAGAAGCTCTAAATATTGAAGAGAATATTTTTCTGAGAGAAAAATTGCAATATCGTTTAAATCGAATAAAAGGTAAACTTTAGTGCCAGGCACTAAAGTTTACCTTTTATAGAGAAGGAGTAAGAGATGGAGAAGAAGAATTATACTGTGAAAGATTGGCCGGATGAGGAAAGACCGAGGGAGAGGTTGGTTAAGCATGGTGTAGACTACTTGACAGACGCGGAATTATTAGGAATAATATTGGTTAGTGGTTATCAGGGAAAGACTTCGGTGGAATTGGCTAAAGATTTATTATCAGAAACTAAAACTTTAAGGAAGTTAGATTCTTTGAGTTTTACTGAGGTGAAATCTTTTAAAGGGATAGGTCTGGCTAAATTTGCTCAAATAAAGGCAGCTCTGGAGATAGGAAAAAGGCTTTTAAGAGAGACCAATTTGCCTAAAAAGAAAATCCGTAATGCTGCCGATTTAGTAAATTATTATGGACCGTGCATGAGAGATTTAAAAAAGGAAAAATTTAAAGCAATTTTATTAGATGTAAAAAATAAAATTATCAAGGATATTGATGTTTCAGTAGGGAGTCTAACGGAAAGCATAGTACATCCCCGCGAGGTATTAAAGGAAATAGTCAAAGAATCTGCTGCCTCGGTTATATTTTTACATAATCATCCCAGCGGAGAATCAAATCCCAGTAAAAATGACTTGGAGATTACCGAGCGCCTGGCGGGTGCCTGTGAACTGATTGGAGTAAAAGTACTGGACCATATAATATTGGGAGAGGGTAATCATTTCAGTTTTGCCCAGGAAGGTTTATTGAAAAAAGTAGGGGCAGATTTTGTGTCTACTCTAAAAGGAGTTAGCAATAGATGAAAAGTAATTTATTCATAGAATTTTGTCCTTATTGTGGTTATAAATTAGTCAGAAAGATGTTGGAGGGAAGAGAAAGATTATATTGTTCGAGGTGTGGGAAGATATATTACGAAAATCCTACTCCGGTAGTAGCAGTGATAGCCAGAAATGACGAAGGCAAAATATTGTTAATCAAAAGGAAAATAGAGCCCCATAAAGGTGAATGGGCTTTACCGAGTGGGTTTATGGAGTTAGATGAAAGTCCTATAGAAGCGGCCTTGAGGGAATTAGCTGAAGAAACCGGGCTAAAAGGAAAATGGAAGAAGCTGATAGGAATTTATTCCAATAATAGCGAAATCCATGGTTATTTAGTTACTATAATTTATGAAGCAGAAATAGTGGGAGGTGAACTTTGTGCCGGTGATGATGCGGAGGAAGCAGAATTTTTTTTAGAAAATCAAATGCCTCCTTTAGCTTTTCAGTCTCATCTGGAAGCCCTGGGAGAAGTTTTAAAATAATAGATTTAATCTCAATTTGAGTTTTATAAAAAATTACTGATTATTAGTAAAAAATATTTATAAATAAAAAGGAGAAAAGCAATAATGGAAAAAGCAAATTTTTTTAAAGTCAAAGAATTAAAAGTAAAAAAGGTTTTAGAAGATTCTACATTAAGGGTTGTGACAAATAAAAATACGATGGTATCATTTTTTGAATTTGGTCCAAATACTACTATTATGCCTAAACATAAACATCCTCATGAACAAATTGGAGTGGTAGTAGCGGGCTCTGTAAAAATGATGGCAGGAGGAGAGACTAAAATTTTAAAGATGAGTGAAGGAGTAATAATTCCCCCCAATGTGGAACATGAAGCTACTCCCTTAGAGCCAGGTACTAAGATGATAGACGTTTTTTATCCTATAAGAGAAGACTATCTTTAGTAAAATAAAACAGGTTAAAGGAGTATAGGATTGAAGATATTAGCTTTAGATTTTGATGGAGTAATTGTAGATAGTGTTTTAGACTCGCTTTTTGTGGGTCATAATGCTTATCTAAGACTTTATGGCCAAGGGAAAAAGAAATATTTTGGGGGAGAGCTTTTTACTTTTGAAAATTGGGAAGAGACTAAAAAACAGTACCAGGAAGAGATAAAATATTACCGAACTCTAAGACCTTATATTCGGGGTGCAACCGATTATGGTTTGATTCAGAAATTAATAGAAGAGAATATATCTATTAAAGATCAGGAAGAATTTGATAATTATAGAAAGGCAGTAGAGTTTAATTTTGAAGCTTATGAAAAAGAATTTTATAAAGAACGAGAAAGACTGCAAAATACAAATTATAGAGCTTGGTTTAATTTGGAGCCACTCTATCCCAATGTAATAGAGGGGATAAAGAAATTATTAGAAGAAGGGACTAAAATCGTTATTGCTACCTCTAATAGAAGAAAAGCAATTGCCAAGTCTTTTACTCCTGAATATTTTGGTTTTACCATTAAATCAGAAGATATTTTGGATAGGAGATTTGGGGAAGATAAATCTGAGCAAATGAGGCAGATAGTAAAATTATATAATGTCAAGTTTGAAAAAATATATTTTGTAGATGATCAGGTAAACCATTTGATTCAGACCAAAACTTTAGGAGTAAAAATTTTTTTGGCTGGCTGGAGCTACGCAACTGATATCCAAAAAGAGGAAGCCCGGAAACAAAATATTCCAATTATTGAAAGAGAAGAAGATTTTTACTCAATTGTTAGAAATTCCTTAAGCGAAAAGATTTAAGAGGAAGCATAATTCTAATTTCGTAGGACAGGCGTTCCCCATTTTCACGAGGACAGGTTTGCCTGTCTAATTTGAAAACTAGATATATTTATATCTATTCGTTAAAATATTTAACAAAAATAAAAAATACAAAAAGGAGAAAAAAATGAAAATAGTAGATTATAAAGAAGTTAAAGCTGAAGCTGTAGATTTTGAGGAAGCTAAAGATGTCAAAGTAAGGTGGCTTATTTCTGATAAAGATAA
>DASRMF010000107.1:0-3294 GCA_035648055.1 Atribacterota bacterium | reverse complement strand
AGTTATTATAAATTGGGTATAAGTATCTTTTCTTAGCTTGTTTTCCATGACTGAATCCACAGCAATCAAGCGTCCTTCGATCTCTTCTATTTTGTTGACTTTAGTTTCTTTTAATATACGACCGCTTTGTGCATATAATTCTTCTTTTAAACCAATAAATCTTTCTTTGTCTATCCAGGATACACGGCGGTAATAAGACACTTTGACTCCTTCTTTGGCAATACCTTCCAATACATAACAGAGACGGCCGTCCAGCTCTTCTTCCTTAATGATTTTAAAATCATATAAATCGGTTAATTTATCTGACTCCATAACATCCTGATAGGAAAAATCACTCCCCATCATTCCCTGGCTTAACATATGTCCGGATATTTTGATGATTTCTTCGGCATCGGGAAAAAACATCCACAGGTCATCTTCCCTCTTGAGAAATTTTGTGCCTCTATCCTGTGAGTTGGTAAATTCAACCAAAGAATTTTTTCTATCACTCAAAGCAACCATTGTTTTGGTAATAATTCTGCTTCCACTGGCAATAATCATATCAGCTTCCATTTCAGCTGTATAAAAATATTCATTATCATCTCTCTTGTTGATAATTTCCTCGGCAGTCATTTCTGCAGCAGCTACTACAATTAAACATGAAAATAATATCGATATTATTATTCCTACCAGTAAAAATATTTTAATTTTTCGCATTTTTAACTCCCCTTTCTATTTGGTTAGCTGGTTAATTAGTTAATTAGTTTATTGATCAACCAGTTTCTTTTCTACCTTCCTCATTGTAGGGACATATGGCGATACGCCCCTACATATTCTTTGTAAATTCGCAACTCGCCACCTATTACTTATTACTCATCACTTGTTACTTATCTTGTCACTCATTACTTATCACTTATCACTTGTTTTATTATATCTGTCTCAATGCTTCCGTTGGTTCAAGCCTGGCGGCTTTTCTCGCCGGAATAACACAGGCAATCGTCACCACAAGTATCCCTAACACAAAGCTATAAATAAGATTCTCCGCACTAAAGACGGTATAGAAAATTGGTTCCAGCAAAAAGTCTCCACCGGACATTCCTTCCATGGAAGCAGTATAGTCAATACCGACAATAGAAAAATATTTGGTGAGAATACCTCCCAGTACAGTACCGATGGTACTACCGATGACGCCAATAATTGCTCCTTCCATGGTAAAGAGAACCAATATTTCTCTGCTGCTTAATCCCAGGGCACTCATCATCCCTATTTCGCGGGTACGTTCATTGACAATCATTATCAAGGTGTTCACCAATACGAAACAAGCTAACATGATGATAAAAATATAGACAAAGTTATATATTTTAGTCACCAAATTAAATAGCGAGATAAGGTCATAATCCCTATTCCAAACCTGCATGATATATTTTCCGGATTCACCTTCCCGGGAAAACAGTTCATTAAGACCGGGCAAAACCAAAGATGCTTTATATGGGTCCGGAGTAATTAAAAGTAATTCTGTCACCTCGCCTGGCATCTCTAAAATCCTCTGAGCCTGGTCCAATGGAAGATAAAAAATAGTATCATCCAGCACCTTTATGGAACTGCTAATCTTCCCAACAATCAGGAAAGTAGAACCTTTAAAGGAACCAAAAGGGGTTGAATATAAAATGGTCACTTTATCCCCGACTCCACGGTCTATTTTTTCCAGCAATCCGGCCCCCATAACAATTTCCCTGCTGCCCAACTCAACCATTCTTCCCTCGACTATTTTTTTATCTATTTCGGTAAAAGCTATTTCTTCAGCAGGGTCAACTCCCCAGCCCATCATGCCTACCAATTCATCCTCCATACTGACTACAGCTCCGAACTTAAGGCGCGGAACAACTTGTTCCACTCCTTCCACTGACTTTAATTTTTCACTCATCTCTGCATAGCCATTGCCATTAAACCCATCCAGAGTGTAGTTTAAAGATAACAGACGTTGTTTTAATTTATATTCCTCATCGATAATCCGTATGTGACCGGCATTATAATTAATATGATTTTCAAAAGTAGATTCTATCATTCCGTTGATTAACCCCCGGGCAAAGATCACGGCAATAATAGCAATCGCAATAGCAATAGCAGATATCGATGTTCTAATTCTGGATCTCGCTAAGTTTTTTTTCGCTAAATTCCATAAAAATTTCATATTTTACCTCCTTATCGATGGTAGATTGCTTTTACCGGATCTTTATGTGCTGCCCAATATGCTGGTACTATACTGGATAACAGTGCAACCATAACGCTTAAAATAAATAAGAAACCGAAAGCGGGAATATTCCAGGTTCCATAGATTTTATCGAGAATGGGAATGCCGAATTCAGACATATCTCCACCCATATAGCTCAAATCAAAACCATATTTTGCCATCAAACCTACGCCAGCAAATCCAATCAAACACCCGGCTAATCCACCCAGGATGCCTATGCCGGTCGCTTCTACCATAAAGACAAACACAATCTCCCACTCTCTCATTCCTAAAGCTTTCATCATACCAATTTCACCCGTTCTTTCCAGGGCAGACAGAATAACATTATTAACAATTCCTATCATACCAATAAGCAGAACGACTGACAGGATAGTCGCAGCTCCGCCCTTCTTGGCAGCGCTTAAAGCGATGACTGATGCAGCAGATTCTCTCCAGGAATATGCTTTTAAATCCAGGTTTTTTTCTTTAAAACTATTCATCAATGCTTTAGTGATTTTATCCTCATTTCCGGAAGCTGTTTTCAAGGCAAATAGACTCACCCCATTACCTATGTTTAATGCTTGTTGAGCAATATCTAAAGGAACAAAAACAATCCCATTATTAATCATCGGATTGGGTGAATTTAACAGACCTGAAATTTCCACATCGATGGTATTAAAGGTATCTTCTTTCGTCCTAATAAGAAGTGTTATATAATCATTAACTTTTAAATCCATCAATTCAGCTAATTTTACTCCAATGACCGCTTTTGATTCACCCGGAGCAAACATCGAACCTTCAAAGATATAGTTTTGGGTAGCAAAAACTTCACTATATTGCTCTGGAGAGATACCTAAACCCAGGACGACTGTTTCATCAATCCCATTATTCAGGCTGGCCTGAAATCTTAGTTCAGGAGATACTCCTATTACCCCATCCATGTTTTTTATACTGTCTATCGTATCCTGATTTATATAAATTAAATTTTCTAAAGACAGCTTTTCCCTGTCTTCCCAGTATTCAGGATGCATCACCTGAATATTTCCTGTATCATAATTCTTGATATTACTAAAAGACATTTCTTC
>DASRMF010000106.1:0-2609 GCA_035648055.1 Atribacterota bacterium | reverse complement strand
CCGGGATCAGCAGCTGGAGGGTATTACCAGAATATATCATGATTTAAAGGGAACCGGGAAAACATCTATACAATTAGAGGATATTGTTTCCACTTCTTATTTTAGCCGGGTGGAACATTTGTTAATAAAGAAGAATGTTTCTCAGTGGGGAGATTTTAATGCCGAAGAGAACAAGGTTCATCTGGCAGAAGAAGGAAACGGGCAATATGACCTATATAATTTTGCCGCTACCAATACCATTTCCAATGGTGGACAGGTATATGTATTGGAAGAAGATCAGATGCCTGACGGTGAAGATATCATCGCCATTTATCGATTTTGAAATTAGTATCGAGTACAAAAACAAAACAGGAAAATAAAAACCATCTCCCACGAGGGGAGAGGGAAATATAGGGAGTAAAGAAATATATTTTTATTTAAATTTAAATAGGGACACATCCCATTTTCTTCTCCGGTATGTAATTTGGAAGAAATAAATAATTATTAAACTTACATGGAGGTCCATATGAATAATTTATATACTGCTGTTACGAAAAAAGATGGGAATTGGTGGGTTGGTTAGCTATTTCCACAATCCCACTTGACATATTTCCCATCATCGATTATATTAGATAAGGAGGCGGATGAAATGAAAATCAATAAAGAGGAGACCATTAATAATATCAATGGAAAGTTTATACCAGCAGGCATAAGGACCTTTGATTCAAAAAATAGGATAACTATAGGTGAAAAAATTATAAAATTAATTAGTTTACAGGCTAAAGCTGATGGGTTTCAAATTTTCTATAGTGAAGAAGGTGATATTTTACTTAGGCCTATGGTATCTATTCCCAGCAAAGAAACCTGGATTTATCAAAATCCTAAATTATTAGATTCAATTCGCCAGGGATTGGCTGAAGCAAAACAAGAAAAGACCGAAAAAGTAGAAAATATGGAAGAATTTCTGGAAGATTTATGAAATTTATATTGAATTTCACTCTTACTGCTAAAAAGGCATTGAAAAATCTAAAAGAAAATACAGGAAAGAAAAAGCAGTATAAAGCAATAGTAAAAACTTTAAAATATTTGACCCAAAATCCCAGGCATACCAGCATGCAAACCCACATATATCATTCTCTTCAAGGACCAAGTGGTGAAAAGATTTTTGAGGCTTATGCTGAGCAAAGTACTTCGGCAGCATATAGAATTTTCTTCTATTATGGTCCATGCAAAGGTGAAATTACGATCTTTGCAATTATTCCTCATCCTTAAACAGGAAATAAAACAAGAACCCAAAAGACACGTCATGTTGTATCACTATAGAATATCCTAAAAACGTACGGAAAATGCCCTTTTTTTATTCTTTATTTATTTTTAAGCTTTTGTTATAATATTAAAAAATATAGTATGGGAAAAGAAAAAATGAAAGAGAAAAAACAAAATAATATTTCAGAGTTATTTAAGCCTTATGTCCCCAAGGCAGTAACTTCCAGGATATTAGAAGGGAAGGGAAGCTTGCCGAGTGAGCGAAGTGAAGCCACTATAATATTTATTGATATAAGAGGGTTTACCAAACTTGCTGACCAGCTGGACGCAGAGAAAGCTACGGAAATAATAAATAATATATTTGCACCGATAGTCGGCATAGTTGATAAATACGGTGGAAGCATCAATAAATTTTTAGGCGATGGATTAATGGTTATATTCGGAGCTCCTTTTACTCATGAAAATGACCCTGAAAGGGCGGCAAGAGTAAGTTTAGAGATAATGCAATCCATAGAGGAAAATGGAAAGATAAAAATTGGTAATAAAACAAAAAAATTAAAGGCAAGAATCGGAATCAATACCGGATTGTGCATATCCGGCGAGATTGGTTCAGAAACAAGAAAAGAATTCACAGTTATCGGAGATACGGTAAATTTGGCATCTCGTCTGCAAGCAAACGCAGCCCCCGGGAAAATATTAATCGGTGAGAAAACTTTTCAAAGAATCAAAGATAGTTTTATGATTTCTTCTCCCCGCAAATTGAAAGTAAAAGGTAAAAAAGATTTAGTTACGGTTTATACTTTAAAGGACGAACAGAAAAAAATAGGCTTTCTTGAGCAAAAGAAAAATATTCATTCGCCTTTTATAGGAAGAGAAAAAGAATTCAAAGTTTTGAAAGAAGCTTTAAAAAAATCCTACCAATCGAAAGGACAAGTAATTGAGATAAGCGGTGAATTAGGAGTAGGAAAGTCAAGATTAATTTATGAGCTTACCAAGGATTCTTTAGCCAAAGAATTTAATATTTTATCCGGTAATTGTTCATCCTGGGAAGAATCAAAACCTTATGCTCCTTTGAAGGAAATATTTACTAAAATCTTTGAAATAAAATTTGATGATAATCTCAAAGATATTGAGAAGAAAATAGAAAATAAAATAAAGGAAATCGATTCTTCACTATTGTTTGCTTCTTTATATTTTTCAAGACTTTTATCCTCAAAGATTAAGTCTCTGGAAGAGATAATGGAGCAATCAAAAGAAGAAAGCAATTTGTTTATTAGAGTAGTAAAAAAATTGCTGTTTAGTTTTTCTTCTCGAAAACCCCTTCTTATAATTATTGAAGATGTGCAATGGATTGATGATGCATC
>DASRMF010000105.1:0-2237 GCA_035648055.1 Atribacterota bacterium | reverse complement strand
CAACCATTGTCCGAAGGTATTTCCCCGGTGCAGGGGGCTGACCGTTTGGGACCTACGGCAGTTATTAAATCAGCTGCCAAGATGGAACAGGTAAAAACAGGAGGGACTCTTCTAAATCAAAAATTTACCCCTCAATTATTGGAGGGAGAAAAAGGCATAGACAGCTTTGCTCATCTAATCAGAGTTTATTTTAAATTGGGAGGGCATCATATACAATTTAATGTAATTAGTGCTGATACCCTAAAGGCTGCTCAAAAAGAACCTGAAAAATATAGAAATCTTATTGTGCGAGTAGCAGGCTACAGCGATTATTTCAATAATCTAAGCAAGACCTTACAAGATGAAATAATCAGCCGCACAGAATATCAATCTTGTTGAAATAGTTAGTGTAAACTTTAGTGGGGTAGCTAGATAATTTAAAAATATTGAAAAAAAATATATAAATAAATTTGACAAAACTAAAAGTTGTGGTATACTTGTGAAGTTAAAGTCCGTTAGATAAAAACGACTGGCCTTTATTACTAAAAAGAGATGCTAACAACAATCAACTGAACGAACTATAACAGATTGTTAAAAAGGATCTCTTGTGTTTTAATAATGTTATCGTTAAGAGGTTAGAATCATTTCCTTGCTTCTTTTCTCCCAAAGAAACGTTATTGGACTTAAGAGAAATATTAACGAAAAGGAGGAATAAGAAATGCAAGGTAGTAAATTATATGTAGGTAATCTTAAGTATTCTGTAACTAATGATCAATTAAGTGAAATATTTTCTGCTCATGGTGAAGTTAAGAGTGTCAATATCATCGAAGGCAAAGGTTTTGGATTTGTAGAAATGTCTACACCAGAAGAAGCTGGAAAAGCTAAAGATGCGTTAAATGATACCGATTTTGACGGTCGTCCATTAAAGATTGACGAAGCTCGTCCACCTAGACCAAGAACCGAATATCGTAGTAGATACTAAAATACTAAAATAGTAAATTAATTTAAATTTAATGTAATTCTGTTATATCAATAAAGGCCAGTCATTTTATATAACAATTCAATTAAATCCTCATCAGATGTATCCCGTGGATTATTATTTAAACTTCCTCCTTTTGCACTCTTAATTAATTGTGAAAAATCTTCTTTTTTTATTTCCCACTCTGATAGGTTGGTTTTAATTCCGGCGTGAGAAAGTATTTCTTTTACCTTATATATTGCCCTTTGGGCGGCTTCCGTTTCCGATAGTAAAGAGATATCTTCCCCTAAAGATTGGGCTATTTTAGCCAGCCTTTTGGTAACTACCGGCAAATTGTATTCCATTACATAAGGTAACAGCACTGCGCAGGACAGACCATGAGGAATTTTGTAATGCACTCCCAGAGGGTGAGAGAGGGCATGAGCTGCTCCTAAACCTGAATTAGACAGGCAAAGCCCGCTCAAAAGTGCAGCCATAGCCATATCTTTACGTGCTTCTAAATTTTTTCCATCCTTTACTGCTTTGACCAAACTTTTACCGATTAATCCTATGGCATGCAGGGCCAGGGCATCGGTGATTTCCTGACTTTTCTTGCCTAAATAAGATTCTATGCATTGAGTTAAAGCATCACCACCGCAGACGGCTGTTACGTAAGGGGGTAGAGATAGGGTAAGTTCTGGGTCAACCAGAGCCACTTCCGGAATGAGCCAGGGGTCTCTTATACTCTTCTTTAAACCAAGCTTAGTATTGGTGATTACTGCATTTCTCGTTGCTTCTGAGCCGGTACCCGAGGTAGTGGGGATAGCGATAAAGGGGATGGGTTTGTGTTGAAATTTTCTACCTTTTCCTTCGATTTCCTGATAATCGGCCACCGAACCTTCATTGGTTACCATTACCGAAATAGCCTTACCGGCATCCAGGACACTCCCTCCCCCCAGGGCTATAACCAGATTGCATTTTTCTTTTCTGGCAAGGCCTGTTCCGGTATCAATTATTTCTACCGTAGGGTCAGAGGGGATATTTTCGTAGATTAGATATTCTAAATTATTTTCTATAAGTAAGTGAGTTAAGTGATCTAGTGTCCCGCTTTTTCTCATTGCACTTTTGCCCAATACTATTAAAGCTTTACTTCCTAATCTTTTTGCCTCTGCCCCTATTTTAGATAGTCCTCCCGGACCAAAGATAATTTTTCCCGGAGCATAAAATTCCCCTACTTTAATCAAAATTAACCTCCTTACAAAAATAAAATAAAATTAAATTAACTTGATAATTATTTTCC
>DASRMF010000104.1:0-3572 GCA_035648055.1 Atribacterota bacterium | reverse complement strand
TTTTAACTCAGTTCCAACCACTTGCCTGAAAGTTGAAATACTTTTGGTATCTTGCCTCTTCAGCTCCTTTTCTTTTATGATGGGAAGAAAAGGTCTCTCCTGTTGGCTTCTTTTTAATTTTAAAAGAAATTTCGCGTTCTTTTGCAAACTGAAACAAGCATTAACATTACCGGGACTTCGATTAAAACGCCTACTACTGTTGCTAAGGCAGCACCAGAAGATATACCAAAAACCATTATAGCAGTTGCTATGGCTACTTCGAAATGATTACTTGCTCCTATTAGCGCAGAGGGAGCAGCATCTTCATAATTAAGTTTCAATAGTTTTGCTAATCCATAGGTGAGGAAAAAAATAAGGTTGGTTTGAATAAAAAGTGGAATAGCTATCCAAAGTATAGTTAAAGGTTTGGTTAAAATGATCTCACCTTTAAAGGAAAAAAGTAAGATTAGAGTAAATAATAGAGCAACAATAGATACTGGGGTAAGTAAATGTAAAAAATTCTCTTTAAACCATTTTTCGCCCTTTGCTTTTATTATCCATTTTCTGGAAAAATAACCTGCCACTAAGGGTAAGGCAACATAAATGCTTATAGAAAGTAGTAGTGCTTGCCAGGGAACTGGTAATTTTCCTACGCCAAGTAAGAATCCGCCAAGCGGTCCATAAAGAAAAAGCATAGTTAGAGAATTTATGGCTACCATCACCAGCGTATGTCCATCGTTACCTTTCGCTAAGAAACCCCAAACCAAGACCATTGCTGTACAGGGGGCAATGCCTAATAAGATATTTCCGGCAAGAAAACTTCTCCACAGAGGTATTTGAAGCATCTTCAGGCTATTATCTAAAACTACTGTTCCTACTCCATGAATTGTTCCTACTGCCCAATCTGCTCCAGGTGGAAGTTTTACTAAATCCATTGCCTCACTCCCAATAAAATTTTTAAAAAGAAAACCTAAAAAAAAGATAGATATGGCATACATAGTAAAAGGTTTTATTGCCCAGTTAGCGAATAAAGTCAGTCCAACCGGTTTAATGGATTTTCCTGCCTTTAACACTTCTCCGAAGTCAATCTTTACCATAATCGGGTACATCATAAAAAATAGACAGATTGCAATCGGGATAGAGACCACCGGTGCATCACCAATATAAATTGCTAACCCGTCAAGATATTTTGCTACCCCGGGAATAACCTTGCCAAAAACAATTCCAATAATAATACATAACAAAACCCATACCGTTAAATATTTTTCAAAAACATTTAAACCGCCATTTTTTTCTTTAACCATAGTTAATCCCCTTTCAAATACTCCAAATTAAATACATCCCGCCTAAAATAATTAGAACGCCACATATTTTTTTAATTAAAACTGTGCCTTTAGATTTTTCATTCCAATTCAAATACTTTTGCACAATTTCTGTAAAGGTTCCAGCTAAAACTATTATCGAACAATGGCCAATAGCATAAGCAAAAAGAAGTGCAGCTCCATAGAAAAATTGTGTAGCTGACATTTTAAACACAATACCCAACATTGGTGCCATATAAGCAAAGGTACAGGGACCAAGAGCAATGCCAAAAATAAGGCCTAATACAAAAGCAGCCAACAATCCTTTTTTCCGAAAAGCTGGTTGATTAGTTTTTCCCAGAAAAGGCAATCGAATGACTTCCAAAAGATGAAAACCTATGACGAAAAAAATTACTGCCACTATATAATTTCCATAAGAACCGACATCGCCCAGCAAGCGGCCTAAAAGTCCGGTAATAAGACCGATAGAGGCAATAGTTATTAAAATACCCAGAGAAAAAGAGGTTGCCAGCCAGAAAGCTCTTTTGGTTGACATCTTACCTTGCTCCCCGATAAACGCTATAATTAAGGGGATGCTGGCCAAATGGCAAGGGCTTAATAGTATGCTGAATATTCCCCAGATAAAAGAAGCAGTTAAGGCAATAATTGGATTCAATTGGAGAGAATTAGACAGCCATTCAAATATGGTTCTTATCATTACTTAACTCCTTGCATTTTCAGGACTTCAACTAATTCATCTTTGGCAAAAAATCCAAGATGCCTAAAATATTCATTTCCATCTTTATCCAGAAAGACCTGAGTCGGGATTGCCCTAATACCAAATTCCTTAATATAAGGTTGGCCTTTTGCGGTCTTCACATCATGAAAAACTACTTTTACCTGTCCTTCGTATTCTTCTTCAATTTCTTTCATAATTGGCTGCATCTTATCGCAAGGAATACAGCCAACCGACCCAAGCTCTACAAAGGTTACTTTTATCTCACCGTTTGTTGTATCTTCTTGAGTTAAAGTAGCTTCGGTGTTATTAGATACTCTTTTAAAACCAAAGACGATAGCTAAAAGTACTAAAAAAATTATGATATAAATATATTTTTTCTTATTTTGCATTAATCTGTCTCCTTCTTATTTTTTCTCATTCCCATAAAGAGAGGAATCCATATTTCTTTTTATATTATTTAATATTACTAAAAAGAAAGCTTTTTAATACAAGTACATACATCTGGCTCTTCTACAACTTCTTCCTTCTCTTTCTTTGGAATTCTTTTCTTTTCACTTGCTAAAAGGTAGCTAGTATATTGAAACATTAGGGTTTGTTGGTTAGAGGCAAGACCCGGGTATATCCTCTTAACCACCAAGTTATTATCTAAAAAGATAGCAGTAGGCAAAACATAAATGTTGTACAGTTCGCTCACTTTTTTCTGATTATCTAATATGACAGGGAAGGGTATTTTATTATCTTGTAAATATACCTTCATTAATTCGATATCTTTTTCTTGTAAATTTTCTTGTGTATTTATGAGGAATACTTCATATTTTTCCTGAATAATATAGTCTTCAAAATATTCCACTAATTTTTTTATCCCTGTAAGCGAATCGTCATTATCCTGGGAATAAAAGTAAAGGATAAGAAGTTTCTGTTTTTCTCTTTGATCTTCTAGATTAAAATAATCTCCTTCTATGGTTTTAAGACTGAAAGTAGGTGCAGGGAAATATTTTTTAAAAGTTGAAGAAAAAGCGACTGAAGAAAAAGAGATCAAAAAGACAATTAATAGTACCGTAGTTAAATAAGATTTTTTATTATTTCCGTAGCGAATCATAATATTTGTTTCCTTTCATTGGTAATATATTTTTTTATGAAATAAGAGAACTAAAAATTTTTATTATTCGTTGATAACTCTTTGATGATTTTTAATAACCTCCTTGTCTATACAACAGTTATATTCTATTTGGAGAGTCGTATGATTAATTCCGAATTTATTAGATAATATAGAATTTATATCGCTCCGTATTTTTTCAACTTTGCTTAAATTTATATCTTGTTTAATGTCTACATGGCCTTCGAAGAGAAATTCCTTATCATTTGTTTGCCATATATGAACATGATGTAAATTATCTACTTGAGGAATTTTTTCTATTACTTCTTTAATCTCTAAAATATTAATCTGAGCGGGTGTCTTTTCCATTAATATATCTGTACTCTTTTTTAAAATATCAAATCCCTCTTTTAGGACATATGCGCCGATAATAAAAGTTAAAATAGGATCGATTATG
>DASRMF010000103.1:0-12046 GCA_035648055.1 Atribacterota bacterium | reverse complement strand
CAAGAACAGGCAACCATCCGACTCTGGGCTCACGGGAAAAGCTTCCCCCTGCGATTGGTACAACGCGCCCAAATCATTCAGATGGCAGCCGATGGAATCTTCAGCCACGACATAGCTTGCCGTCTGGGGATTTCCCGTCCTACGGTTCAACTCTGGCGGCAGCGTTTTTTGTCCTTCCGCTGTGCCGGGTTGGAAAAGGATGCGCCCCGTCCTGGTCGTATCCCCAAAATTTCAAATGCGAAAATCAAAGCGGTGGTCAAAGCCACTATAGAGACCACGCCTCCCCATGCGACGCACTGGAGTACCCGAACCATGGCAAAAGCTCAAGGACTAAGCGAAGCGACCATACGTCGGATATGGAAGCAACACAACCTGAAGCCGCATCTGGTCAAAACCTTCAAACTCAGCCGCGACAAGCACTTTGTCGAAAAGTTGTACGACATCGTTGGATTGTATCTGAATCCTCCGGAAAAATCGCTGGTTCTCTGCGTGGACGAAAAGAGTCAAATCCAGGCTCTGGACAGGACCCAGCCGGGTCTGCCACTAAAGAAAGGCCGGTGCGGAACTATGACTCACGATTACCAACGCAACGGCACGACCACCTTGTTTGCGGCCTTAAGTATGCTGGACGGCAAAGTTATCGGCGACTGCATGCCGCGTCATCGACACCAGGAGTTTATCCGTTTCCTCAAGCAAATAGATGGAGAAACCCCCTTCGGACTGGATCTTCATTTGATTGTAGACAATTACGGTACCCACAAACATCCGCGGGTGAAGTCCTGGCTCAAACGGCATCCCCGGTTCCATCTACACTTTACACCAACTTCCAGTTCCTGGCTAAATCTGGTCGAACGCTGGTTTCGCGAGATCACCGACAAACGGATACGACGCGGTTCTTTTCAAAACGTCTCAGCCTTGATCAAAGCTATCAAAGACTATCTGGAAAATCACAACCAAAATCCAAAGATTTTCGTCTGGAGCGCTCCGGCGGAGCGCATTTTGGCGAAGATCGCCAAATGTAAAGAAGCGTTGGACGCACTACACTAGTTAATACTGAATAAAAGTAAAAAACTTGCAACTATTAAATTAGATAACCAAAAAGTTTTTACTAAGGATTTTAACTAACGACTAACGACTAAATAGAGAGGTGGATTAAAATGAAAGAGAAAGACATAAATCCTAACAAAGAAAGAGAAAGCCGGGAAGAAATAGAGAAGAAAAAAAAGGAAGAATGGCATAAGCAAGAGAAGATGAGAATGATTGAGCAAAGAAAAGAATATATGAACTATATTAAAGGAGTAATGCACAAGAAGGGATTTAACCCAAAATTGAAGAAGGATAAATTCCTAGGCGGAGTAAGAGGAAGGGGATAAGAAAAAAAATTTTAAATATATTTTAAAAAAAGAAGGATTTTTAATCTAAGATAGAGTATATATAGAAATACAGGACGTTGATTCGCCTTTTCGAGTATAAAGGACTTTTAAATAAAGTGTAATTTTAATTTGTATATTTGATTGATAAGAACGGGAAAAAAACGAAAAGGCGAATTAAATTAAAAGAGGAGGTGTAAAAAAGAAATATAAATATTTTGAAGATTTAATTTTTAAGTAATGAATCAAAAAATTAAAGGAGGAATTAATCTTATGAAACGTAATTTATTAGTAACGGTATTAGTCTTAGTTTTAATTACAGCATTTGTATCTTTTAGTTTTGCAGAAGTAAAAAATCCGGACACTATAATAGAAGCATCCATAGGGGGACCTGAATCGATGGATCCTGCTTTTGGATATGATACCGCCAGTGGAGAGGTTACCTATAGTGTCTATGATAATCTAATTGCTTATAAAGGAGAGAGTGTTGCTGAATTTGTTCCGATGTTATCCACCGAAGTCCCCTCTATTGGAAATGGTTTGGCCAGTAAAGATGGCTTAACCTATACCTTCCCTATAAGAGAAGGAGTAAAATTCCATAATGGCGATATACTTACCCCTGAAGATGTAGAGTACAGTTTTGAACGGGGTTTAACCTTTGATAGAGCTGGTGGACCGATGTGGATGCTCCTTGAACCACTTTGTGGCGTAGATGGAATAGAAGAGATAGCTGTTAAACTTACTGGGGTGAAAGAATATATTGATTTATTTGAAAACGGAGATCCTAAAGGAGAACTAAAATCGGACTATAAAGCAGCAATGGTAAAGGTCTATACTGATTATGTCGATAAGGCAGTGGAAGTAGATGGCAATAAAGTGATATTCCATTTAGCCCAACCTTATGCACCTTTTTTGAATATTGTTACTCATTCGGCTAACTGGTCTGCTATAATAGATAAAAAATGGGCTATAGAGCAAGGTGCCTGGGATGGCAAATCAGATACCTGGTGGAAATATCATGACCCTGTCTGTGAAGATGATCCGCTCTTTAAAATTGCTAACGGTACTGGTCCCTTTGTCTTAAAAAAATGGGTTCCTCAAGAAATAGTCATGCTGGAGAGGTTTGACGATTATTGGCAAGGTCCTGCTAAGATAAAAAATGTTCAAATAAAAGGTATAAACGAGTGGACTACCAGAAAGTTAATGCTTCAAGCAGGTGATGCGGATTTAATCTATGTACCTCAGCAATATATGGGCGAAGTGAGAACAATGGCAGGCGTAAGAGTTGTTGAAAACCTTCCTACATTAGCAAATACAGTAGCTATGATGCCCTGGGAAATAAATGCAGAAGGAAATTCACTTATTGGCAGCGGAAAACTTGATGGTGAAGGGATACCTGCTGATTTCTTTAATGATATCCATGTTAGAAAAGGATTTTCTTACTTATTTCCTTACGAAATATTTATAACAAAGATATTAGAAGGTCAAGGCATAAGGAATCCAGGTCCACTAATTAATGCTGAGGGTATATTAGGATATTCAGACGATCCTTCTCTATTTTATAATTTCAGTTTACTTAAAGCTAAAGAGGAATTTGAGCAAGCCTGGGATGGACAAGTCTGGGAAAAGGGTTTCCAGTTTACCATGTACTACAATGAAGGGAATGATGTGCGTAAGGCATTTGCTGATATGATTTCTACTTATGCTAATATGCTAAATCCTAAATTTAAAATAACAGTTGTAGGAGCGCAATGGTCAGCATATTTAAAATTATATTTAGCCGGGACGTTACCAATATTTACTATAGGTTGGTTGGCTGATTATCCAGACCCACATAATTTTGTTCCTACTTATATGGCCACCTATGGTGCTTATGGCAATGCCTTTGGTGCTCCCTATCTTGAATTTGCCAAAGAGAATGTAGACCCCTTGTGTGACAAAGCTATTAAATCAACTGATCCAGAAGAAAGGGCAACATTATATAAACAGTTAGTGAAAATAGCCCACGATCAGGCTATTTCGTTATATTTATTCCAACCAATAGGGCATCACGTAGAGAGAACCTGGGTGCAAGGTTGGTATTATAATCCTATAATGCCTGGGGAACCTGCTGGAGCTGATTTCTATAGCTTATCCAAGGGCGAATAAGAAAGATAATTAATATTAATTATCTGAGCATGTAACACTAAATCTGGAGCGAAGGATACTACCTTCACTCCAGATTTAGAATGTTTTAAGGAGATATAAAAAATGCTATCATATATAATTAGACGTCTTTTATTGTTGCCGGTAATACTTTTAGGAGTGACTTTTCTTATCTTTTCTGCATTTTCTCTATTGAGTCCTATGGAAAGATTAGCAAATTATATTACTAACCCCGGTGCTCTAAAGAATCCTCAGATGGCCGAGAGATTAATAACAAAATATCATCTAGATGACCCTTTTCCACTTGGTTATATTCATTGGATTGAAAAAATAATGAAAGGAGACCTTGGATGGTCGCAATCTGCTAATCAACCTGTATGGGAGGCGATATCCCAGAGATTTCCTGCTACTTTAGAACTGGTATTGTATTCTATCTTCCCGGTTATTTTGGTAGGAATATGGTTAGGAGTAATTTCAGCGGTTCATCATAATGATATGTTAGACCAAACTATCAGAGTGACTGCTATCATAGGATGGTCTTTACCTACTTTTATTTTTGGTCTATTCGTATTATTTATATTTTATGGAATATTAGGATGGCTACCTCCGGGTAGATTAAGTGTTTGGGCTCAAGATATAGTCTATACTGGTACCAATTTTCGAAGTTATACTCACCTGGTAACTATCGATGCCTTATTAAATGGTAATATACCTATGTTTTTGGATGCCTTAAGGCATCTCATTGGTCCCATTATTACCCTGTCTTATATCTCTTGGGCTGGGCTGTTGAGAATAACTCGCTCCAGTATGTTAGAAACTCTACGGAAAGATTATGTAAGAACTGCAAGGGCTAAAGGTGTAGATGAACATACTGTAATTCACCTGCACGCACAAAAAAATGCAATGATACCAGTAATGACTATTGCGGGCATGATGATTATAAGGATGTTAGGAGGAGTGGTAATAACAGAAACGGTATTTACTTATCCGGGGGTAGGTTTTTGGATGGCATCGGCGGCCCAGAGTTTAGATTATGGTTCGGTTATCAGTTTTGCTTTATTATTCGCAGTAGCTATGATAATTGGCAATCTAATAGTTGATATATCATATGCCTTAATAGATCCGCGGGTGAGATTGGAGTGAAGAGAAAACAATGAATAGAATATTAAGAAAATTATTTAGTAATGCCTCTTCTTTAGTGGGAATTGTGCTTTTAATTATTTTTATCATTATTGCCCTATTTGCTCCCCTAATTGCCCCTCCTTTATCAGAGAACCCTTACCAAATACCTCGGATGTCCTGGGATATAGCCCCACAATCACCTGGTTTTCTTATGTCTGATAATATAACTGATATATATACTGTTACAGGAATAGAAGTAAAATGGAATAAGGCAATTTGTGGTACGGCGGAAGGGGGATATGATATCTTTTATGGATTAATATGGGGAACAAGAACTGCATTTAAAATTGGTTTAATTGCGGTTGCAATTGCAGCGCTTATTGGTGTTTTTATCGGTTCTATTTCTGCTTATTTTGGAGGCTGGATAGATGAAATTATAATGAGAATTACTGATATATTTTTATCTTTCCCTTTTTTAGTTGCTGCTATGGTATTAACTACTATACTGGGAAGAGGTTTAGATAAAGTTATGATTGCCCTTATTGTTTTTGGATGGATGGGATATGCCAGACTTATAAGAGGAAGTATTTTATCAGCAAAAGAAGAAACTTACGTAATGGCTGCTAAAGCTCTGGGAGTTAAAGATATTAAAATAATCTGGAAACATTTATTGCCTAATACTATATTTCCTGTTATGGTCCAAGGTACTATGAATATTGGTTCTATGGTAATAACTGCTGCTGCCTTAAGTTTCTTAGGAGTAGGTGCACCGGTAGGATATGCAGATTGGGGACAGATGGTAAGTTTTGCCAGAAATTGGATTATAGGCAGCCCCGGTCATGCAGGACAATACTGGTTTACTGTATTTTATCCGGGAATATTTATCGTTCTCTTTGTCCTTGCTTGGAACCTTATTGGAGATACTCTAAGAGATATACTCGATCCACGTTTGAGAGGTGAATTATAATGATTAATAGTAGAAAACTTTTGTTAGAAGTTAAGGACTTAAAGACTTATTTTTTAACTGAGAACGGAATAGTAAAAGCAGTTGATGGAGTGGATTTTGAAGTTTATCAGGGGGAAACTTTAGGTATAGTGGGAGAATCTGGTTGTGGCAAGAGTGTTACTGCCCTTTCTATATTGAGATTACTTGATTATCCAGGAAAAACAGTTGGTGGGGAAATACTTTTTAAAGGTGAAAATTTATTAAGAAAAAGTGATGCTGAAATGAGAGAAATAAGAGGAAAAGAAATTGCCATAATATTTCAAGAACCTATGACGGCTCTAAATCCTGTATTAACAATAGGATTTCAGATAGCAGAAGCCTTGATGATGCATTTCGAGATTAGCAAAAAAGAAGCGATAAAAAAATCAGTAGAACTACTAAAAAAAGTAGGGATACCTATACCAGAACAGAGGGTAAATGAATATCCTCATCAGTTAAGTGGTGGAATGAGACAAAGAGCGATGATAGCTATGGCAATGTCTTGTGATCCTATATTGCTTATTGCTGATGAACCTACTACAGCTTTAGATGTTACCATTCAAGCACAAATATTGGATTTAATGATGGCTCTTTTACGAGAGTTCAACGGCTCTCTAATAATGATTACCCATGATCTGGGCGTAATTGCTGAGATTGCTGATAGGATAGCTATTATGTATGCAGGTAAAGTTGTTGAATATTCAGATAAAAAAACAATATTTCATAATCCGCTACATCCTTATACTCTTGGCTTGCTAACCTCTATCCCTCGGCTTGATGTGGAAATGAAAAGGTTAAATGTTATACCCGGTATAGTTCCTAATCCATTGCATTTTCCTTCAGGATGTAAATTTAATCCGAGATGCCGATTTGCGACCGATAGATGTAAAAAGGAAGAGCCGTCTTTAATTAAAATTGAAGAAGGACATTTGGTAAGGTGTTGGAATGTTGAAAGAGTAGTAAAAGAAGTAAAAAAAGGTTTTTTAGTGGGAGTGTGAGTAAGAATGGCTAATTCACTGTTACAAGTTAAAAATTTAGTTAAATTTTTCCCCATAAAAAAAGGAGTTTTTAGAAAAACTGTTGGTTGGATAAAAGCTGTAGATGATGTATCTTTTGAGATATACGAAGGAGAAACCTTAGGCTTGGTAGGAGAATCTGGTTGTGGAAAGACCACCACAGCCCTTTCTATCTTAAGGTTAGAAAAGCCCACTAAAGGACAAGTGATATTTGACGGTAGAGATATAACCAAAATGAAAAAAAGCGATATAAGGAAAGAGAGAAAGAATATGCAGATAATCTTTCAGGATCCTTATAGTTCGCTCGATCCAAGAATGAAGATAAAGGATATTATAGCTGAAGGCATGTTAACTCATAATATTTTAAAAAATACCCAGGAAAGGTATAAAAAAGTTGGAGAACTTTTAGAAAGAGTAGGTATTCCAGCTGAATATATGGACAGATTTCCTCATGAATTTAGTGGTGGACAAAGACAAAGAATTGGTATAGCTAGAGCTTTAGCTTTGGAGCCAAAAATAATAATGTGTGATGAAGCAGTTTCTGCTCTGGATGTTTCTATACGTTCTCAAATTATAAACCTTCTTAAAGATTTGCAAGAGGAATACAGTTTGACTTATCTTTTTGTCGCTCATGATCTTAGTGTAATAAAGTATATAAGTGATAGAGTAGTAGTTATGTATTTAGGAAAAATAGTAGAAATAGCTGATAAAAAAGAATTTTTTAATGATACTTTACACCCTTATGCCCAGGCGTTGATATCTGCTGTTCCTGTTCCTAATCCAGATTATAAGAAGGAACGAATTATCTTACAGGGAGATGTCCCTAGTCCAGCAAATCCACCAAAAGGATGCAGATTCCATCCCAGGTGTTTTAAGATAATGGAGATATGTTCCGAAATTGAGCCTAAATTAAAAGAAATTAAAGCTGGACATTTCTGTGCCTGTCATCTTTATAAGTAATTTAGGCGAAAGAGTATTATATTTCTAGTATAATAAATTGTAAGGGTAGATGATAATATTTTTATAATTTAAGTCAGCTTTAAGAACCCGCCTTCTAAAAAGGTGGGTTCTTTACTAATATTTACAAATAAAAGCTTAGATACAATATTTATTTTAAATTAATTATGTTAGTTGATTTGTTGACAAGTTTGTTAATATTGTTTAGTATAATTATTGTAAATAATTAAAAGATTATTCTGTTAAATAATGTTTGTGCGCCCGTAGCTCAATGGATAGAGCAGGGGCTTCCTAAGCCCTTGGTTGGAAGTTCGACTCTTCTCGGGCGTACCATACTTAAAATTATTTTATCTAAAATAACTAATTAGAGGATTTTTAAATGAAAATTGATTTAGCTGATCAAATTGAAAACATTTTGTTGGGTTCTATCGAAAAAAATATCAAGCAAGGTAATTTTAAGATTAAGGATATCCCTAAGATAATATTACTAATCCCTAAAGATAAATTACACGGTGATTTATCCACTAATATCGCCATGCAATTAGCTCGAGAATTAAGGGCAAAACCCCTGGACATCGCAAATTTTATTGTAAACAATTTAGATATTCAGGGGACAATTGTAGATAAAGTCAAAATTGCCGGCCCAGGGTTTATAAATTTTTGGTTGAGTGAAAATTGGTTGTATAAAGTTGTAGATGAAATTAGAGAACAGGGAGAAAATTATGGTAAAGTAAATTTAGGTAAAGGGAAGAGGGTTCAAGTAGAATTTGTTAGCGTTAATCCTACCGGCCCCCTACATGTGGGCCATGGGAAATGTGCAGCAGTAGGAGATGCATTAAGCAGTATATTAAAAGCAGCAGGATACGAAGTAGAAAAAGAATATTATATAAATGACCAGGGGAGACAGATGGATCTCTTAGGGCGATCAGTTCAAGTAAGATATAATAACCTATTAGGAGAAAAGAAAGAATTTCCCGCTGATGGCTATAAGGGCGAATATATTTTTGATATAGCCAAAGAAGTTATAGATAAATTTCAAGATAAGTACAAAGGAAGAGATGACAAAGAAAGTCGAGAATTTTTTAGAGAATTTACTTTAAAAAAGATTTTATCTGGAATTAAAAAAGATTTAAAAGATTTTGGAATAGAATTTGATGTTTGGTTTAGTGAAAGATCGCTTTATAAGCAGAATAAACTTCAAGAAGTAATAGAATTACTCAAGCAGAAAGGTTTTCTTTATGAAAAAGAAGGTGCACTCTGGTTAAAGTCCACTGAATTCGGTGACGAAAAAGACAGAGTAGTAATTCGGGAAAATAATATTCCCACTTATTTTGCTTCTGATATTGTTTATCATCAAAATAAATATCAACGGGGATTTGACAAAGTAATAGATATTTGGGGCGCTGACCACCATGGTTATATTAAAAGGATGAAAGCAGCAGCACAAGCTTTGGGTTATCCTGAAGGTTTTTTGGATGTACTAATCGTGCAATTCGTAACCTTAATAAAAAATGGCAAAGAAGTGGGAATGTCTACTCGAGGAGGAGAATTTGTTACCCTAAGAGATTTAATACGAGAAGTAGGCAAAGACGTGGCTCGTTATTTCTTTTTAATGAGGAGTTATGATAGTCATACGGAGTTTGACTTAGATGTGGCTAAATCTCAATCTATGGAAAATCCCGTATATTATATTCAATATGCTTATGCGCGGATATGTAGTATAATAAAAAAAGCTGAACAAGAAGGAATAAAAATTGATAAAAACAAAGAAGTCAATCTCCACTTATTGGATAAAGAGGAAGAGGTTAAATTGATTAAAAAACTATCTTCCTTAAAAGAAGTGGTTAGAAAAAGTGCCTTAACCTGGAAGCCGCACCTCTTAACGACTTATCTTTATGATTTAGCTTCTTCGTTTCATAAGTATTATACTGTGCACCGGGTGATTACTGAAGATATAGAATTGACTAAAGCTCGCTTAATATTAATCGATTGCACCAGGATAGTATTGCTTAATGCCCTTAATATTTTAGGGATTTCAACTCCGGAGAGTATGTAGGATAGCGTATAGCGGATAGAAATACAGTAATGAGTAATTTGTAATAAGTAACGAGTTGCAAGTTTCAAGTTTTAAAAAACCTTTACAGTAAACTGAAAACTAATTTTCTTTATCTAAAAACTATAAACTAATAACTAAAAACCAAGAACCAATGACTAAACATGGAGAAATGAAATTGGATAAAACGAGATTTGTAATAATTACCGGGCTGTCCGGTGCAGGAAAAAGCATAGCGGTCAAGCGCTTTGAAGATTTTGGTTTTTTCTGCGTAGATAATATTCCTTCCCAGCTAATTCTCAAATTTGCTGAAATTTGTTTAAAATCAAAGGGGAAACTGTCAAAGATTGCTTTAGTGGTAGATATAAGAGGAGGGATTTTTTTTAAGGATTTATACAAATCACTCGATTATTTAAAAGAGTTAGGAATTAATCGAGAGATATTATTTTTAGAAGCAAGTGATGAGATGTTGATGCACCGATTTAGCGGAACCAGGAGAAAACATCCTCTAAATATTTCAGATAACATTCTGGAAAACATACAAGCAGAGAGAGAACAGTTAAAAGAATTAAGGTCACAAGCTAACCTAATTATAGATACTTCTGATTTAACCCCTAAACAATTAAGTAATGAAATTATCAGGAATTTTATAAAAGGAAAAGAACAAGAGATTCAGGTAACCTTAATCTCTTTTGGATATAAATATGGCATTCCCATTGATGTAGACATAGTCTTTGATGTTAGATTTCTTACTAACCCCTTCTATATAGACAAATTAAAAAATTTGCCGGGAACCAATGAGAAGATTGAAAAATATGTAACCGAATTTCCTGTAACCCAACATTTTACGGAAGTTTATTTTAATTTATTGAATTATTTAATCCCTTATTATGTTAAAGAAGGTAAGACATATCTGTCTATTGCTTTCGGATGTACCGGGGGTAGACATAGATCGGTAGTTTTAATAAACAATTTAGCAAATTATTTAGAGGGAAAAAGATATAAGATATTTGTGAAACACAGAGATATGAATAAAGATGAAATAGAAATTAAAAGCGACTTGTGAGATTTTATTAAAAACTCAAAGCGAAAAGAGCAGAGCCATAGAATGTTATTTTCTTACCGAGTAAAAAATGAATTAGCCAGAATAATTCCCAAGGATATATCTAAACAGAAGGATGAATTGCTGGCATTTATAAAATTAAAAGGAAACGTAGTTAAATCTGGTCAGAAAAAAAATATAGTTATTATCTTAGAAGACCCTATTACCACACGGACTGTTTACAATTTGATTAAAAAGGTTTTTAAAATTTATCCCTCAGTTGAAAAAGAAAATTTATCGAATACAAAAAAACATTATAAAGTTCAATTTCCTTTTTTAAAAGAAACCGAGAGAATTTTAAAAGAATTGAATTTAAGCTGGGGGAATGAATCTGTACACGATAAACAGTATATAGGAGAAAAAAGGTCAAATTTAAATAAAAATTTTTCTAAAGATTCATATTTAAGAGGAGCCTTTTTGGTAAATGGATTCGTAAATGATCCGGAAAAGATGTATCACCTGGAAATTTCTACAAAGGATGAAGGGGAAGCAAATTTTATTCATACTCTCTTTGACTATTACGGTTTAAACTCCCGGATAAGTTTTTGGAAGAAGAAATGGGTAGTATATTTAAAGAGAGGGGATAGCATATTTGAATTTTTAAGATTAATCGGGCTTCAAAATGCTTTATTATATTTTCAGGATATAAGGGCTAGAAAAGATGTATTAAATACTGTAAATAGATTAGTCAATTGCGAAACAGCAAATTTAGATAAAATAGTTCTTTCTGCTGCTAAACAATTACACGATATTGATGTGATAGAAAAAAAAATAGGTTTGCAGCATATTTCACCGAGATTATCATTGGTAGCTGAAGTACGTAAAAATTTGCCTTATGCCAGTTTACAGGAATTAGTTGAGGAAGCAGATTTTAAAATTACTAAATCGGGGATTTATCATCGGTTAAAGAAGATTTCTCAGATTGCACAAAGCTTATAAACTATAAGAATTTTTAAAAATATTATTATTAAAAAAACTTTTTGGTAAAATAATGTAACTATATTAAAAGGAGGAATTAAAATGGCAAACGTCATCTTAAAGAATCTTACTAAAAAATTTAAAGAGGTAACCGCGGTAGATAATGTAAACATAGAAATAAAAGATAAGGAATTTGCAGTCTTGGTCGGTCCATCTGGTTGTGGGAAGACTACGACTTTGCGGGCAATTGCTGGTTTAGAAGAAGCAACTTCGGGCGAGATATATATTGGCGATAAATTAGTAAATGATGTTCAACCTAAAGACAGGGATATTGCTATGGTATTCCAGAACTACGCTCTTTATCCCCATATGGATGTT
>DASRMF010000102.1:0-13227 GCA_035648055.1 Atribacterota bacterium | reverse complement strand
TATTTATTTTGATAAGTAGATCGTATAAGCCGAGTTCTGTCCCCTTATAAGGGTGGTAATCATCTATCTGGGATGTAAGTTACCTTACACCTCTTGCGACCTACCCGAAGATTCAGCGGGCCACCACAGCTCTTCCTATTTGGTCTTGCTCCGAGCGGGGTTTACTAAGCTTGTTAGTCACCTAACAACTGGTAGGCTCTTACCCTGCCTTTTCACCTTTGCCAAGCACCCAAATTGAATACTCGGCCGTGTATTTTCTGTAGCACTTTCCTTAAGGTTACCCTCACTGGGGGTTACCCAGCGCTCTGCCCTGTGGAGCTCGGACTTTCCTCGAAAGAAATAGTATTTCTTCCGCGATTACCTGACCTACTTATCAAATATTCTTTTGTTAATTTTAAAATATCATTTTAATACAATAAAGTCAATTAGCTTAAAAGAAAGTATCGAGTATATAGTATCGTGTATCGAGTTAGTCTTTCCAGATTAGAATTCGGCTGCAATTGGGACAAATTATTATCTTTCGATTCTCTTTTAATTGATAAATAACATCACTGGGAAGGTCGAGATAACAGCCTGAACATATGGAACTATCAACTTCCATAATGGCTTTTCCGCCCTTCTCTTTTCTTAAAAGTTCATACTCCTTTAAAAGACGATTATCGGTTATTTTACTTAATATCTCTCCTCTTTTGATATTTAAAGAATCCATATTCTTTTTAATTGCTAACCTTGTTAAATCCATTTCTTCTTTGCGTTTTTTAAACTCTTCCTCTTTCACTTTCAAATCTTCATCAAAATTATAAATTAATTTATTAAGGTCTTCCATTTCTTCCATTAAATCTAAAACATCTTCTTCAATTTTATCTTTTTCTTTTTTATAATTGGCTATTACCTTTTGTATTTGTTTAAGCTCCTTGATATCAGATATTTTTCCTCCGAATAAATCTTCCTGATGTTTTTTGATTTTATTAGATTTTTCAGTTAAATCTAATTCTATTCTTTTTAATTTAATCTGTAAACTCTTATAATCTTCGTTCTTATTTTTTAAACTATTTTTCAGCCCCTGAATTTCTTTGGTTACCCGTTCTATCAGTAAAGGCAAATCTCTCTTCTTTTTTTCTTCCTTATCAATATCAATATCGATTTTCTGTAATTCTAAAAGAATATCATATTGTTCTTCTATCAATAATTTATTCCCCCTCTCTTTATAGTTCAAAGCTCATTAAAATAAAAAAAGCCTTACTTCTTGTAAAAAAGAAGTAAGGCTTTGATAAAATTCTGGTATTTTTATAATTTTTTGCTTTTTCATAAACTCCACACTACCTGTACTATTGATAAAATTAATAACAACAATTTTTTTGGTGGGCCCACCTGGATTCGAACCAGGGACCGACCGGTTATGAGCCGGTTGCTCTGCCAGCTGAGCTATGGGCCCGTTAGCTGTCGTAATCTTCGTTAAAAGTATATCAGATATGTTTATAAAGTCAAGAATAATTCGTATCTCATTAAAAGTTAATTAGTTAGTTGATTAAGAAAATAAAGAGAAAAAATTAGGAGCTTATCGTGGGCACGATGCATCGTGCCCCTACCTTTGCCATTCTTGCAAAAACAAGTATCGAATAGCTTATTTTAAATGCAGGCTCTTTAGCTGTCCACAGGCAGCAGAGATATCATCACCTTTTGATTTCCTTATCGTAGTTGGAATTCCCTTAGCTATTAATTTATTTTTAAAATATTTAACCTGGGAAGCAGTGGGTGCCTGCAGTAAGGAATCGGGCGCAGGATTAAAGGTAATTAAATTTACTTTAGAATTAAATCCGCTAATCAGTTTAGCCAGTTTATCTGCGTAATTTAGTGAATCATTCACTCCTTTAATTAAAATGTATTCAAAAGTAATCTGTCTATCAGTTTTATCCGCATAATTCTTGCATACTTCTATCAGATCAGGCAAGGGATAGAGATTGTTTACCGGCATCAGATAAGACCTTAGTTTATTTTCCGGGGCATGCAGAGAAACTGATAGCTCTATCTGCCAATCATGCTCTTGCAATCTTTTTATAGCCGGTATCACCCCGCAGGTAGAGATAGTAATCTTTCTTGCTCCAATATTAAATGCATCTTTAGAGTTCAATATACAAATGGCTTTTACAACATTATCATAATTGTCTAAAGGCTCCCCAATACCCATAAATACAATATTATTGGGATTTGACTTCATTTTTTTCTTAACAAATAAAACTTGATTTAAAATCTCGCCAACTGTAAGGTTTCTGGTAAAACCTTTTTTGCCGCTTTCACAAAACAAACAGTTAAATTTACAACCAATTTGGGAAGATATGCATTCAGTAACTCTTTCGTCGGAAAATATAAGAACACTTTCTATTAAATTTTCATCTTCTAATTTAAATAAATATTTCTCAGTTTGGTCTTTCGATTTAGCTAATTTAACTAACTCTATCTTACTTATATAATAATTTTCTTTAAGTAAATCTCTAAATGATGCTGGGAGGTTCAGCATTTTCCTGAAATCCTCTATGCCTTTCTTGTAAACTAAATCAAATACTTGAGTTGCCCTATATTTTTCAACTCCTAAATTTTTAACCTCTTCTTGAAGTTCATTTAATGTAAATTTTTTAATATCTTTCTTTTGTATAATCATAATATAAACTAAATCTCTACAATTTATTTTTTAATTTCTCTTCTTATATCTTCAGCAAATTTTTTTGCTCTTTTATCTATCCCCGGAATACTCTTTACAGACCCGGGGTCATTAGCGGTAGCGGTTAAAGTAAAATAAGGAGGTAATCTAAATCCTTTGTTAATATTTAAAGCTCCTATTAACTGTTTGGCTACACAATCACTCCCTGAATTTCCGGAAACCACAATGGAAAATATAGTTTTATTTCCAAATTTCACTCTCTTGTAAAGAACAGTCATTCTATTTATAACTGCCATAAGCTTTGCGGATATCGCATCATTATAATTGGGGCATAACCATATTATACAATCAGCCCCATCTATCGCAGGAAGAATTTCTTTTACCATAATCCCTCCATAAAAACAGCTTTTTTCTTCACTATAATGGATGCAAGTTTTATAAGAACATCCTCTGCAATCTACTACGGTTCCATTTTCTACGTGGAGCTCTCTTATATCTTCTCCGCTAAGATTTTCTTTTACCATTTTCCAGAGCATAAGAGTATTAGAAGTCTTAAACAAACTCGAATGTAATACAAGTATCTTCGGTCTGTTAATTAAGTTTAAATTTTCCTCCGCTAAATTTTTTACCAATTCTTTTGACTGTTTTTTATAAATTTCTATAAGTGGTAGGTTAAAAGTTTTTTGCCAGGTAAGAAAATTATTGAGATTGTAAGTAGCTTCTACAATCGGATGACCTGGGAATCTGCACCCCATCTGGTTAGTTAAAAAAATTATCTTTTGAGCGCTACTCTTGGTAAACAATTCACTAGAACTCCGGATAATAATTACAGCACTTGAACCTAAAAGAGAATTATCTCCTCTTTCTTTCAATTTTAGAAGCATTTTAAATAAAGGAATATTAAATCCACATTCATCTAATTCAACAGCAAATAAAATCTTTTTATCTCGTAAATCAGCAGGAAAATCCTGAATAGTTTTTATAATCGTTAATTGATAATTTTCTGTGGCTGTTTTGACAACTTCGGTAAAACTATCCGATATTTTCCCCGGCATAATCAAATAAATCATTTTCATAAAATAATTTCCTCTATCGATAATTATTTATAAAATATTGTCCAATTCCTGATAACTTCGTTTAATTTTTTCTATTAAAATAGCTGGGAGGTCTAACCTTTCAATTTCAATTCCTGATTTAAGCAATCTATTTTTCGCTCCCATAAATACTCCCCCCATAAAAGTTGCACTATAATGCCATTTTCCACTCATAGTGGCAATAAGAGGATAGCTCCCGGAAGATAAGGCCGGAGCCACATAAGGTTTAAAACCGGTCTTCCTTACTTCTAAGTTTGCTTTTATAGTCTGAGCGGTAAGCATCTCGGAAAGATTTTCATCATATTTTTTTAAGCTATTGGCAATTATCAAACCCTGACCATGGGGACCAAAGGCTCTTCCTTCTCGATTATATTCAGCAGTTTCGGTATTTTGTTTTGCATAATAAACTGCCCGGGCATGCATTACTCCTAAGCCATATCCTCTTATCTGGTCTGCTGCTAATCCTTTAAAATCAAGCTCTACGCTTGTATTTTTATTACTGGCCAGAAAAACAGCCTTACACAATAAATCTACCGGGTCTGAGATAACTGCAAATATTCCCTTAAACGATTTTTCGCGGGCCCTTCGGGCATAATCAGAGATTACCTTAAAATTTCCCTCGAATTGCTTCATTCTAACATCTTCTTGTTCATTTCCCAAAGAAGGAACTCCTACGGTTGCACAAAACACAAACATATCACAATCAAAAATATTCTCTTCTCTTATCCGGGAAACCTCGGGAAATCTCTGAGCAGTAAAAGGATAAAATATCTGATTTGCCTCTAATTCCCATTTTTTTATCGCGTTTATATTTTTATCGTATATTCCGATAGATTCAATATATCTTCCCCCCAATAATCTTAAACCGGTGAGGAGGACACCTCCCACATCACCCAATCCTACAATATTAACTTTCCACTGCGAAGGGAATTCATAATTTAATACCTCTTGCCAGTCAGGATATTCGGTATTAAGTGAACTCGCTCTTTTTTCTTTTATTCTTTGATTAAGCCATTGAGGTAAATCGTAATCAATCTTTTTGGATTTTTGCAGCAGGTGAAGGTCTTCTTCTTTTAAAAAGATCAGGGACGGATCGGAAATGCAAAAATTTCTTCTTGATTTTAGAGGGTTTGTCCGGTTAAGTGCATAAATTATTTCTTTATTTTCTTCAGCTTCGCTTTCAGATATTCTATTTAATTCATTGTACTCCGATTGAGAAATCAGAACTTTACCTTTTAATTTATAGAAAAACATCTTTATTTTTCCTCCTCACCTTTACCCTGTGCAGTAATTTCCTCTACTACACAGGGCAGGCCCTCTCCAAATTTATCACTCATCACTTATTACTGTTTTTTCCGGTTTCACATTCCCCTCTCTGCTATTCCTTTAGTTCGTCGTAAAAGTTCAAGGCTATTTCCTAAATAATGAGAGGGGCTAAGATTCAGATTATAATCCATATCTTCTCCATGATCAGGATATCGGGGATAGATAATTACTTCTCCTAAATGATCAAGAGTTAATTTTCTTTGTTGGATTACCTGATATTCATTTTCCAAAGCTTCTAATATAGCTAGAGCATTTTCAATACAAACTTCGGAAAAATTATAGATGGTTTTTGCATGAACTTTTTTAATAAATGAAGGGAAAGTATAGGGTAGTATCTGATTGATGGATCTAACTAAATTTCCTTGAGTCCTTATCTTTCTCTTTAATGCATCTCCCCCAACAAAAGGATACAATTCGCTTTCATTAAACCAAAGCCTGAGATTGGGAATAAAATGGGCACAATCAGCATCTCTCTTTAATATAGTTGCTATTTCTTTTCCACTCCCGGATAGTGCTCCCACAATTATTTTTTTTACTTTGATATCATATTTTTCAAATAAGGGTTCAAGGGTCTTAATTCTATACCCTTTGTGTAAATAGTCATCAATAAGGATTACGGGCATATCAAATGAATGAATTATTTTAACTTGATTTTCCAGACTCATATAATTGGGGAAGGCGCCAATCTCAAAACTTTTCATGTCAGAAGCAAATATTTTTTCCGTATGGAGAGATTTAGTTGCCGTGTTAGGTACTACCATCTTATGCAGTACCTTCCCGAAAGGTACACACATTGAATCTCCTAAAACTCGTGGGGTTAAGGGCGTTGTCGAAACATCGTTTAACTTACAAATTTTCTTTACAATAGTCTGATTGATTAAATTTATATTAAATGGTAAAACAACATTCCCGGGATAGAAAGTAGTAAATGATTTTAATAATCTCTTCCGAGATGCAATAACTGATTTTTTAATGTTTAAATTTTGACAGAAGGGTTCCTTTATAATTGTCTCGGTATCCAGATTGACTATACAGGGTTTGCTGATATCCACCACAAATACCGGGTTGTCTTTATCACTGAAAGGTAAGCGATGAAACCCCATAAGCTCTAAATTCTCGTTTAAAGAATCTAACGGATAATTTTTTAATACATTTCTAAATACCGTATAATTGTAATCTCTCTCTATACAAAAAGAAAGGGTTTCGGTGAGAATAACCTGCTCAAGGTTTTCGAGTCCTGATCTATTTTCCATATCGCTTATAGTAAAAATGCCATCAATAACTATAGTGCGGCCAACTGCATTTTCCCGGATGTACTCAGATACCAAGTTGTCCTTAAACTCTTGGAAAAGAATGTTTGAACGAACCCAATGAAAGACTGAAAAACCCAATATCATTCCAGTATGGCGAACATCGCGCAATAGCAAAATTCTCGGATTTAGTTTATGGCTAAACTCAACCAAGTTTTTAGATGCTTCGTTTCGATTATATTTAGAAAGAACTTTCTGGCAAAGTTCTTTTATTAAGTCCGGGGTAATATTTTCAATTACCTCCACATCGGTAGAAATAGTCTGTACTACACTCTTATATTGTGGCTCTCTTTGGTATAAACTATTATTGTAAATATATTTCTGAGCCAAAGGGTCTATAAGTCTGGAAATATCTCTATTTTCATCTATATTATTTCTTATTTGAGTCGAACTTATTTCTTCATAACGAGTAGCAAGATTAAGATTGAAAGAATTTTTCCCAATACTTTCAATTGGTATTTGAACTTTTTTCTTTTGCCCCTCTATGGAATTTGAAACCTTTCTATCAAAAATAATATGAGGAAAAGTATGAATGGAATTTTTGCTTTTAGTTTTTTGATAAGCAGAGGCATTTAATATAACATCACTGCCTGCTACAATGTAAACCTCGGAAAAAGGGAAATTTTCCCTCAAAGTCTTTAAATTATCTGGATTGGCGATATTAACCGGCAAATCTTCGGGATATAAATACACATTAAGTTCATCAGCAATAGAAATATTTATTATACTCTTTCTGAAGAGGTGGGGTTGAGTCCTTTTAGACCAGGAAAACTCATCAACAGCCAAATATATTTCAAAGCCAAGATTTTCTATTGCCTTAACAATCTCTCTGTGGCTTAAAGAAAACGGGTCAAAAGCTCCTGGGAAGAAAGCTATTTTATCCGGAGTTTCAAGGTTTATGTTTCCCCTGAAAAAATTATAATCAGAGATAAATTTATACATATAATTAAGTCCGGTGCAACTTATTAAAAACATCAGGCCTTCTTTATTTACAGGAGTCAACAAAGTAAGAATCTTTTTAGCAATAAGTTGAAATATGTGGTTCTTCTCTTCTAAGCTGAGATGACTTGAGCCAAATATTTCCTTACCGATAACTCTAAATGCTGCCTGTTTCACTTTTAAATTATAGTGCACAAAGCCATTCAAAAGGATACCTATCATCTTACAAAGTCTGTTTTCGTATGATTTCTCTTTTTCTGAAAATCTTTCCCAGTACTTAGGATAATTAGCAATGGCAATACCAATGGTTCTAAGCAACAATGAACTTAATTTAGGATCTGATTGTTTGATTTTCCCTATTAAATCATCAACAAGTTCCTCTAACTCATTAGGTCTAAGGTAGAGTATTAATTGACCTAAATAGTAAGGAATATATTTGGTAAATTGATAATCTTCCATTTCTAAAGCCCGCAATAGTTCAATGGCTATATCGTTCCTCTGCTGAAAAGATAAAGAAGGCATTAAATTTATCAGAGCTTTACCAGCTAAATTTCTAATATCTTCTATGCCGCTAACTTTTAAAATATTACAAAAATGCAAAGCAGTATAGATTTCTTCTTGTTTGCTTTTTAAGGTATGTTCTAATAAAAGTTCTATTTGAATTTTTTTAATTATTCCACTGGTTGAAGTTTTAAGGTTGCTTAGAAATATATACTGTATCTTTTCTATGTCCCTTCGGTAAAATTCGATATACTTTATCATTATACTTTCGTCCAAACCTAATAATTCAACTATCTTCATATTTAAATAATTTTCAGCAGGGAGCACTGAGGCAGAAATATTACCGGTAAATATCTTTCGTAAGTTATTTATAAATTTAAATTCTTTATCAATTTGGGGTATTAAATCGTAGACTACCTCTAAAGCAGTAAGCTTGAGATTGTGATTCTCTTTCTTCAACATCTTTATAATATAATCAAATAATACCTTTACAGATTTTTCATCTGAACAGATTGATATATGTTTGGCGGTTTTTATCAAACACAGTTGAGTTTCTTCATCGGTATACAGGTGATTTTTATAGTGTTTTAAAATAATTTTTCTATAATTGCTTACCTGATGGTTATTGCGACAGTTAGAAAAAAGGGAAGAAATCATATTCTCAGTGCTATTAATAATCCGGGATTGATGAAGAGCAATCTTTTTATGGTCTGGCTGTAAAAAATATTTTAAATATCTTTCCAGTAAATTAATACTGGTAATCACGGGAGGTTTTAGGATAACATTTTGGGGAATCTCTTTACGGTAATCTTCGTCAAAGCTGGCAATTAATAAACCGATAAGATTTGCACTTCTCCTTCTTATTTCATCTTCCGGGTGAGTTAATTGTTCGTAGAAATATCTTAAGGAAATCATCTTCTGATTTTGAGTCAGATAGGTGGAATATTCATTAAAAATTTGTAGGTATTCCCGTAAATTGTTCCAATCTTTTTCGCTTCGAGCTAATTCTAAAAGTGAATTAAGAGAAGATTCGTCTCGAAGTTCGTGCATTAAATTTATATTATGTTCTACAGAAAGAAATTTTATATTTTGTATAACTTCCTTGCCTTGCATGAGAGGATAATACGGGTTTCTATTTTTTTTGCAAGAGCTTATCCCTTTATCCTCTACGTTTACATTTACCCCTAAATTTATCATATAATCTTCAAAGTCTTTTAATTTATCATAAACCCGGCAATATCTTTTTCTTTTTTTCTCATCAACATTATCTAATTTGCCTAAGATTATTTGAAAAGAATCTTTCAAGTTAAAAATTCTCATTTCCTCTTTAGAACCATTATTACTATTTTTAACCCGAAAATCAGAATAAATTAATATAAGTGATTCCAGAGGCAAATTTTCTAATTCCAAATCCCAAACAGAATGATTAACTGCAATGTGTCCGATATAAAGGATATTATGTTTTTTAAACCATATATCAGTATAGTAATAATGTAAATAGGGAGTTCTTTCTACCTCAATATCCTTGCATCCATATTTTCCGATATCGTGTCCTGCTGCTGCTCCCGAAATCCTCCCCAAATCAACCGGAAGACCCAGATTATAAAACTGCCTGCCGATAAACAAAGCAATCCAATTCACCCCACATATATGGTCTAAAGTATTGAACTTTAAAATTTCCTGGCTTAATTTCATCATCTCATAAATATATTCATCATTAAAGGCTTTTAGAAATCTTTTATATTCAGCAGGATTCTCCAGTTTGCTTTTTTCGTCAAAAGTTAAAAAATTAAGGGGATATTTACTGTAAAAAGCAGGATCACCGGACGACTTTTGGAACTTCGAAATTACTCTTAAAAATTCTAAATAGAGTAAGAGAGATTTTCGACAATTAGGGGAGATATTCTTAACAGACAGCTCTACTGCTTCCGGGAAAGATTTAGAGAGGGTAAATTGATACACCTGATGAAGCCAATTAGTGGGATTATGTTCTTTATCAATATTAGCGATGATATTCTGACATAATAAATATACTACCTGGCAACTATAATCTTTATTTTTTACCATAATAGTTAATTGTTTTAAAAATAGAGGATTTTCAATATATTTTCTAACCAATTCTTTATCTAAAGAGATATCGTCTAATATTTGTGTGTGCAAAATCTTTTTAGATATTTTGTTATATAATTCTTTTACCGTAGTTTTATTCATTAATTATCACCCTAAAACATTTTATGGTAAATATTTATTAATAATAATTCTTTTACAATATTTATTATAACTGAAAACTACCGGATTTTACAATTGAATCAGGATTTTTTCTAATTACCCACCTAAAGTTTACACTAATAAGATTTCCCTATTGAAGTGAAGTTATTTTTTAAATTTTAATAGAATAGGGGATATGATATATTGCAATATCTTACCCCCTATTCTATTTATTGTATTTACTTTTCTTAATATCTACACTTATTAAAGAATAATTAAACTGCTACAACTTCTTTTATTTCAGGAACTTCTTCCTTTAATGCTCTGCCAATACCCATCTGTAAAGTCATCTGTCTCATCGGACAACCCGCACAAGCACCAGTTAGTTTTACTTTTACTACTCCCTCTGGAGTCACCTCTACCAATTCAACATCTCCGCCATCTGCTTGAAGAGATGGTCTTATCTTCTCTAAAGCTGTTTTTACTCTTTCTTGCATTTCTTCCTCCTAATATAATATTATTGATTACACAGATTAATGTTACTGCAAATCTGATTTCCTTAATTATAGCTAAAATATGTTAGCATACAATCAAATTGATGTCTATTGTATTTGGTAAAATTTAACTAAAAAGACCTTTGGTAATGCTAAGCTACTCAAATGACATTTCGAATCGCTGTTCGTTAACTTCTGTGCCCCACTGTATTCCTTTGTACTGCTCAACGAGTTTGAAACCGCACTTCTCGTAAAGGTGTTTCGCAGCGTCAAGGCCCTCAAAAGTCCAGAGGTATACTCGTTTATATCCTTTGTTTCTACAAAAGTCAAGAGCTTCTTTAATAAGCTGATTGCCAATACCTCTTCCACGCAAGACATCGGACACGATGAACCACCTAAGATGTGCTCCTTCGTTTTCGGCGTGAATCCCGTCGATGGTAATAGACCCCTCAACGCGGCCATTAAGCGATGCGGTCCAGAAACCATCGCGCTTTTCATCATATCTCCCGAGGAACTCTGAAAGCTCAGTAGCCACTTTCGCTTCAAAAAATACCGAAAAATCCCAATGCTCGTGGTAGTAAGTACCATGAAGTTCAGCAACTCGACCAATTGAACCAGGGATATAACCCTTTACTATTTCTACATTCGACATACATTGCCTCCCAATTAATTCGTCTTTACTTTTATCCACCCATAAAGCTTTTTCTAAAAAACGTTATCTTAACTAAATTGCTACATAAATTTACAAAATCCTTCTTTTTTAAAGAAAAATATTAATTGTCCTTCTTCTTATTTTATATTTTCAACAAATTGAATTTTTATTCCATTTGGGTCGAGTATATATATAAACTTAATAGAAGGATTTGGTTGGAATGGTCCTGAATGTATCGGAATATTATTTTTCTTCAATATCTCACTCATTCGTTCAATTGAATCAACCACAAAACCCAGAGAAATATCTTTTCCAACAGCAATATTCTCAATTTTTGTATTGTGAATTAATTCTATTTGTGTTTCCCCAGATCCCAGAAAAATAATTTCCATATCAGAGTTTGGCTTCATTCTCCTACTAATATTAAGACCAATAATCTCTTGATAAAAATGCAATGATTTTTCCATGTCTTTTACATTGATAGTTACCCAACAAAATTTCATTTATGCCTCCTTAAAATTCGATCTCCTGACTTTCGCACAACTTAAAAGAGCCTGACTACTTTTTTTATGCGTTCAACCTGGTCAAGTAATTTATTTCAATATAATATAATTTTTCTATATTTATTATACTACAAATCTTTTATAAATACTTTTTCAAACAAAAAAAGCCATTTATTAAAATATAAAACACCATAAATGTCTGGCTCCCCTTTTCGGATATGTTCCGTGTTAGGTTATCCAATTTTACACTCTGTGGAAGATTATTGGTCTTCTGGTAATCAAAAATCGCTCGCCTATTAATACGGGCTAGCGACTAAAAATGGTGCAATTTGTTTGTCGATGGCCTTATTTTTTAAATCGTTTTATTAATATAATAATCAACTGGCGCAAAATCATCAGTCAAAATTGGCATATCCGCATCGACCGTCTTTTTCCATAAATGCTGCAAATATTCATTTAGCTTTGGATCGCTGTCATTAAAAGTTTGATCTTTTTCAGATTTTAAGGCTACTAAAATTATGTTTTGAACCATATTGCTACTACTCGAAGCTGTCACAGGAAATAAATAAACTTGTGGGAAAAGGCTTTTATATGTTGCGTATTCTGCTCTTAAAAATTTACCTTTTTCGCCTTCTATCGCTGAAATAAGGTTTAATATAACCATCCCATCATCATTCAAAATATTATATTTCTTTTGTACCGCTTCTTTTGTTGTTAATTGGTATGGCAAAGAATAATGAGAACTAAAAGCATCTCCAAAAATTACATCATATTTTCCTTTTGTTTTGTTTAAAAATACCCTTCCGTCTTCATGATAAATAGTTAGCCTTGGACTTTCTTCTAATCTAAAGTATTTTTTTGCGAGCTCGGTCACCTTGGGGTCAATTTCAACCACATCAATGGTTGCCTGGGGATATTTATGTAAAAAGTCTTTGGGATATGAATACCCTGCACCGCCAAGCATTAATGTTTTTTTAAAATTCGGATTAAAATGTTTTGCCAAATGATAATATTTTGTATATTCGCTAACTAATTCGTCACTATCTAAAAACATCGACGAATGGTTCTCATTGTTGATTCCCATCATTTTAACTATCTTATTTGTCCTGTAATCAATACGATTATAAATCCAAATACGATTATAGGCCGTATCAACATCCATAAACCCGCTTTTGGGGAGCATATAATTAAGTCCACTCATTGAAAACCAACCAATAACAATAATAACAAAAACAGATAGCTTGATCCAAGTGTCTTTTTTTGCAAAAAGTGCCAACGAAATAATAAATAACGTTATTGATAAAATAATCAATAATTTATTTGTGCCAAAATGTGGGATTAAATAAAAACCGGACAAAAATGTTCCGAAGATGCTTCCAGTGGTCGATATTGCATAAAGATTACCTACCGTTGAGGCTGAAGTATTTAAGTTTTTTATTTTTAATTTTACAGCATAAGGAGAAACCATTCCCAAAAACACGCTGGCTGGCAAAAATAAACCAAGAGATGCTAAAACCGAGGAAGTTCGGATATCTGTAAAA
>DASRMF010000101.1:0-18570 GCA_035648055.1 Atribacterota bacterium | reverse complement strand
CCTCCCTATTAAAATATTTATCTTGTCACTTTAACATAAAGATAGCGGCCATGCGACCGGTATTTCCCTTATCCCTTCGGTAGGAAAAGAAAAATTCAGGGTGGTCTGCCGTACAAATCTCGCTAACAAAAATATTATTTTTCTCTACTCCACTTTTAATCAATTGCCCGTAGTTTGCTTTTCTTAAATCAAGGCTACACCCTCTCTTGTTTTGCAGAGAAATTGGTTCACCATTATATTTAGCTTCATTTAACCAATAATCATCAATTTTATTTTCCTCCTTGATGTTATAACAGCAGGGACCAATGGATGGAAAAATGGCAGCAAGGCAGGAGTGGGCGTTTGTTTCGAAGATTTCTTTCATCTTCAATAAAGTTTTTAAGGTTAATTCCAATTCTGTTCCCTTTCTTCCACTATGGATTAAGGCAATAGCTTTTTTAACCGGGTCTAAAATAAAAATAGGCACACAATCAGCATAACACATTAAAAGCGGTATGCCGGGGATATCTGTAATTAAGGCATCGGTTTGTGCAATCCCGTTAGAATGCTTAAAAACTCCTTTGCCTTTATCTTCTTTTCTTACGAGAGCTATCCTATCTTTATGGACTTGTTGGGCTGATACAGTATTTCGATAATCAATGTTCAAAACATCTAAAATAATTTTTCTGTTTTCTGCTACGTTGCTTTCTTTATCACCTATATTATAGGCTAAATTAAGATTGTTAAAGGGAGACTTACTTACTCCACCAAATCTGGTGGTAAAAGCATTCATTACTAAGTTGGTGTCGTCTAATTCTCTACAGTTGAAATATTTTATTTGCCCAAGTTTTTTTAATTCAAAGTCCTGGTTCATATTATCTCTACTTTTTGATAATATTTTTTAATGCTTATACTGTATCAACAAAATAAAAAATAGTAAAATACAGTAATAAGTGATGGGTAATATGTAACGAGTAATCAACCAATTCAATCGGGAAATCGGTGAATTGGCTAATAGGTCAATCGTTATACTCATCTCCAGCAGCAATTAGGAACATACTTTTTGGCTTTTTCCGATAATTCCTGAATCTTCTCGTCAGAATAAGGCTTTATCTTTTGAAAAGAAGGATCGAGGGTTTTTTCTAAGGGAGAGAAATTCTGTAAGACATATTTTTTTGCTCCCGAAATATATTGCGAAATCTCCATAATGGTCTCCTCGGAATGCAATAAAGGCACGACAGTAGTGCGGAATTCATAATCAATTTTTGAGTTCATTATTATTTCGATACTATCTTTTACTTTCTTTAACATCATCTTATCTTTGATGCCCGCAGACTTAGAGTAGTTATCAAAATCTAATGATGATTTAATATCCATGGCAATATGATCCACCAAATCAAAATCTAAGAGATTTTTTAGTAATTTCGGATTAGTGCCATTAGTATCCAGCTTTATCAAAAAACCTTTATCTTTGATTTCTTTAAAATATGCAGGCAGATCGGGGTATAGGGTGGGCTCTCCTCCACTCATACATATGCCATCGATAAAATCTTTTCTCTCCAAGAGGAAGTTATCTATTTTTCTCTGGGAGATGTTAGGAAAATTTTCCGGATGCAGTATCAGATCACAATTATAGCAGTAAGGACATCTAAAATTGCACGAGGGAAGATATAAAGTAGAAACAATTTTCCCTTCCCAATCAATCAGGGAGGTCTCAATCATTTGCTTTATGGTAATATTCAAACTGCTGCTTCCTCTTTAATCTCCTCTAAGCGAGGGGTCTTTCCTCTCCATATCTTAATCTCGTTATTATTATTGTCTAAAACTACTATAGAAGGAGTGGATGCAATATCATAATAACTTGCTTCCGCCAGACCATCAACCGAATCTACATCAAAATATTGAACCTCGGCTTCTTTTTCCAATTGTTTTCCCACATTTTTAGCTTCCGGACAATGGGGACAGTTTTTTTGCCAAAATATTTTTACTTTCATAGAGTTTTTACTTTCTTCTATATTTTATTTTAAACTTTATAATTTCCGGAATGCCGGTCTTTTAGTTCGCCGATTTTATTTTTATTCCAGTTGGTTATTTTACTATAATATCCCACTATCCTGGTTACTCCATACACATCTTCACTCCCACATCCATTACAATTCTCCTGCAATCCTCTGCTGACTTCATTACAGGTATTGCATATGGTAAACTCAGGCGAAATAGTAAGTTGAGAACATTGGGTATGCTCCCAAACTTTTTTAACTAAATTATAGATACTCTCCGGTGAAGGCCGGCTTTCTCCTACAAAGGCGTGAATTATCGCCCCGCTTTTTATTAAAGGATGGAACTTACTCTGTTTAATAATTCGAGTGATCAAATCTACCGGTGCTGATGCAGCAAAATGGATACTATTGGTATAATAACTTTCGTCTCCATTTAAATTTCCCTTTATAACTTTTTTACTATCCGGAAATTCCTGTAAATCGATTTTAGCTAACCTTCCTGCTGCGCTTTCGGCGGGAGACTCTTCTAAGGATAAGTTTAAATTAAATTTCTCACTATACTCTCTGCATTTTAAACTCATAAAGGATACAATTTTTAATCCCAACTTAAAGACATCTTCGCCTTCATGAAGCTGTTTGCCGGTAATATGCTGGACTGCTTCGTTTAATCCGATTAATCCTATTAGATATGTGCCTCCGTCTAAATCGACATAAGGTTTGCCATCCTGAGCTGTTTTACCTATCTGCCATAAAGGTCCGCTGGGATTTTCCATCATCATCTTTAAAAACTTTTTCTTCTGTAAATGTGCTTTAACCGCCAAACATAAAGCCTGATCAATTTTCTCTAAAAATAAATTTAAATTATCTTTATCATTAAAGTCAAGAGAAGATTCAGCAATATTATTGTTAGGGAAAGTTTTATAGGCACATTGAGGCAGGTTAATAGTAACATTCTGTATTCCGGCAAATCTTAATTTTTCCGGATGCAGTATCATTTCCTGATCAGTTATCTCTGTTTTTAACCGGCAGCAGGCAGCCAGGCTTATATCATCCCTGTCAAAAATAAAATAAGGTGAACCGTTCTCGGAAGCTATTTCACAAGCATATTTTAATAATTTTTTCTGTTCCGGGTCCTCGAAAGATTTGCTGTCGATGTGCAGATCCATTTTAGGAAAAGCAAAAACTTTTCCATGGTAATCCCCTTCTCTCCAAACTTCCATCAAAGCCCTTAAAAATAATTGTGATTCCTTCTCGTATTCTCTATAGGTTTTTCCGGTATATTTCCCTCCCGGTCCAATTGCCGGTATATTTCTAAGATAGTGCGGAATGCCGAGGTGAACATTGAAATCCAGGAAAAGACTTTGCCCTCCTCTTGAAAAGGCGTTTTGCGAACCGCTAAATATTAAATATTGGGCTTCTTGCTTTATTTCCTTAAACGGTAGGTCTACCAAAAAAGGAGCATACATGATATTTAAATAAGCAATACCTAAAGCACCCGCATAATAGGCCTGCATAGAAGCCAGAAAAGTGTTTAGATGCCCGGTTAAGGTTCTAGTATGCTTGGCCGGGGCGGAAGAAGTATCTAAATTTTCTAATTCAAGTCCATATTTTTTTAAAAACTCGAGAGAATGACCGGAACAATAAATTCTCGGGTAACCTAAGTCATGAATATGAATCCAACCTTTTAAATGGGCATCAGCTACTTCTTTGGAAAAAACTTCTTGTAGCATATATTGTTTGATAGTATTTTCGGCAATGGTCAAATTTATAGCTTCCGGATTATTGGTTCCAATATTACTATTTTCTTTACTCTTGGAAAAAAATAGTTGTTTTAAATCAAAAGTAGGCATTCCGATAATCTTTTGTTTTCTCCACTTATGTTCATATCCTCTGGTAAACAACTCATTGTCAACCAATTCTCTAATCAAAGAAGTGGAAATCTCGCTTAGGCTTAAATCGACTATCTTTTTTTCTACTGCCTTGGCTATTTTTATAGAAACATTTAAAGGCAGCTCTGCTTCTTTGACTAAAGCTTGAATAATTTTCTGCCTATCCCAGGGGAAAATATTCTCAGAGGTTGGAGTGGAAACCAATAGAGAAAGATCAGTTGTACTTTTATGGTTCTCTACCTTTTTTCTAACTTTTAAACTCTCTCTAATTCTACTCCTTTTATCCCGATATAAAATGTAGGCTTTAGTAACTTTTACCATTCCTTCTCTAATTAAGACCTCTTCTACTACATCCTGAACTTCTTCTACTTGCGGAACCTTATCCATAAATCTTTTTTCTAATTTTATAATTATCTGATCGGTCACTTTTTCTGGTATGGTTTTATTTCTTTCTCCTGTTGCTTGCATAGCAGCAAAAATAGCTTCGCTTATCTTCTTTTTGTCAAATTCTGCCATTTGACCGTCTCTCTTTCTAATGCTCTTTATCATTTTGAAACCTCATTATAAAACTTAGTCGTGAATTAGTCGTTAGGTTTATCGTATTGCGTATCGCGTATTGCGTATCGCGTGAAGAAAACTTGGATTCAGGTATGTAGACGCGATATATAGTGCACAGAATACAAGAGGTGTTACTCGTTTTTACGAGGACATAGCCCACTTTTACGGGAAAAGGGAATTCTTATACAATTAAATAATCTATTCTATTTGCTAATCTTCTTTATCTCTTTTACGAAGCTGCTTAGATCTTTAAATTGCCTGTATACCGAGGCAAATCTTACGTAAGCAACTTCATCTAAATCTCGTAATCTGGAGATAACCAATTCTCCAATTAGGTTACTCTTAATTTCATTCGCTCCTTCACTTTTCGTGGTCTCTTCTATGTTGTTTACTAAATTATTTATAGTCTCTATACTAATTGGTCTTTTTTCACAGGCTTTAATAATGCCGCTGGTAATCTTTTCCCGAGAAAAAGGTTCCCTCCGACCATCTTTTTTTATTACCATTAGAGGAATTAAATCAATTCTTTCATAAGTAGTGAATCTTTTATTGCATTTTTTACAAATTCTTCTTCTTCTGACTACTAATTCATTTTCTATGTGCCTGGATTCAATTACCCCGGTATCGTAATAACCGCAAAAAGGGCATTTCATATTGCACCCCTAAATATAGGATTACGTTTATAGTATTACACCATATATAGGGAAAGTCAATATGAAATTAGTAATATTTTTAAAAAAATAAGACAGGCGTCTCGCCTGTCTGTGAATCATAAAAAAAGAGCACAATTCATTGTGCTCTTACAAATGGCTCCTGATATTTTATCTTTCTGTTTTCCTCTTTCGTTTTCTTTACTATATACTTCTTTCTTGGCTCGATACTATATACTATCTTATTCTGGCTCCTGAATTACCTCTTCTTCCTCGCTATATACTCGATACTATATACTCGATACTGTTTTAAATAATCTCGTACACTTTTTCTAATGCCTGGTTTAGCTTATCTACTTTTTGCCCTCCGGCCTGAGCCATTGTTTTCTTTCCCCCACCTTTTCCGCCGACAACAGGGGCAATAACTTTTATAATATTCCCGGCATTATAACCTTTTTGTACTAAATCATCGGTAACCATTGCCAATAATGCAACTTTACCATTATCTAATTCTGTCCCTAATACTATAATGCCAGATTTAATTTTATCTTTAATCAAATCTCCCCAATTCCTTAAGTCATTATCATCTTCTGCTTCAACTTTGAGTGATATAATATTTATCCCTTTAATATCCCTCTTTTTGTTTAACAAATTGTCAACCTCATAATGGGCTAATTTATTACGAATGATTTTAATTTTCTTTTTCATATTATTTGCATCATCTATTAGCTGATCAATTTTTAACGGTATTCCAGAAGGTATGGTTTGTAATTTATCCGAAATTTCTTTGACAATATTTTCTTTTTCTTTAATATATTTTAAAGCTTTATCACCGGTTACTGCCTCAATCCTTCTTAAGCCGCTTCCTATTCCCTCTTCGTTCAATATTTTGAACAAACCGATGCTGGAAGTAGAATTTAGATGAGTACCTCCGCATAATTCTAGACTGAATTCTCCGATTTTTACCACTCTTACCTCTTCACCATATTTTTCGCCAAAAAGAGCTATTGCTCCTATTTCTTTTGCTTCATCAAAAGTGCTAATCTTCCTTTCTACTTTTAACTCATCCAATATTTTTTCATTCACTAAATTTTCAATTTTTTCTAATTCTTCTATTGTTAAGGGCGCAAAATGGTTAAAATCAAAACGAAGATGATTATTGTTTACTGCGGAACCGGATTGCTTCACGTGTTCCCCCAATACATCTCGAAGTGCCCGGTGCAGTAGATGAGTAGCAGTATGGTTTCTGGTGATTGCTTTCCTTCGTAACAAATCTACCCTGGCCAATACTTCATCTCCAACTTTTATTTCCCCTTTGCTTACTTCGGAAAAATGAGCAATTAAACCTTCGGTGGGGGTTTGGGTATCGAATATTTCCACTAATAGACTGTTTTTAGATGGGAAAGTTATAATTCCCTTATCCCCAATCTGACCGCCTTTTTCAGCATAAAACGGTGTCTTTTCTAAATATATTTTGCATTTATCTCCCTCTGCGGCTTTATCTACCAATTTATCTTCTTTGGTAATAGCAATTACTTTGCTTTTAACTTCAATAGAATCATATCCTACAAATTCTGTCTCTCCCCGTTCATTTAAAATATCCTGGCATAATTTCTGATTGATTTTATCATCTTCAGCGCACGCTTTGGTTTTTACCCAGGATTTTCTGGATCTTTCCTTTTGAATTTTCATTTCATTTTTAAAATCATCCTCTTCAATCCCAAAGCCATCTTCTTCCAGGATATCTCTCGTTAATTCTAAGGGGAATCCGTATGTATCGTAAAGCTTAAATGCCTCTATTCCGTTAAGTTTATCTTTCTTCTTTTGTTTTAATTCTTCTTTTATATTATCTAATATTTGTATTCCAATATTTAAAGTTTCCTGAAATCTTTTTTCTTCGGCAAGGATTACCTGGCAGATACGATTTTCCTCTTTGTAGACTTTCGGATATACTTCTTTCATCAAATTAATTACTATCGGGGCAACTTCGTATAAAAATGGTTGGTTATAGTTAATGACTTTTCCATAGCGGAAAGCTCTCCTTAATAACATCCGAAGGACATATCCTCTTCCTTCATTAGAAGGGACTATTCCATCAGATATCATAAAAACAAGAGCCCTTATATGATCAGCAATTACCTTTAGAGCTAAGTCATTTTTCTGGTCTGTTTTATATTTTATACCTGCGTTTTGAGCAACATATTTTATAATGGGTAAAAATAAATCTGTTTCAAAATCTGTATCAGTTTTTTGTAAAACAGAGGTGATTCTCTCTAAACCTAAACCGGTATCTATATTTTGTTTGGGCAAAGGAGTCAATGAACCGTCTTCTTCACGATTGTATTGCATAAATACCAAATTCCATAATTCCAGGTATCTTTCATCTACACCTACTCCGCCGCCTTCTTTTGATGCCTTCTCCTCACCCAAGTCTATATATATTTCGGAACAGGGACCACAAGGTCCAGTCGGACCGACTTTCCAAAAATTATCTTCTTCACCTAATCTAACAATTCTTTTTTCAGGAAGACCTATAAGATTGTGCCAGATATCATAAGATTCGTCATCGTCTTTAAATACGGAGATCCATAATTTTTCTTCAGGAAATTCAATAACTTCAGTAAAAAATTCCCAGGCCCATTTAATTGCGTCTTCTTTGAAATAATCACCAAAAGAAAAGTTTCCCAACATTTCGAAAAAAGTATGGTGTCGTGCGGTTTTTCCCACATTTTCAATGTCGTTTGTCCTAATACATTTCTGGCTGGTGGTAGCTCTTTTTAATGATGATTTAACCTGACCTAAAAATATTGGTTTAAAGGGGACCATTCCGGCAATGGTAAGTAAAATACTGGAATCTGAAGGTACGAGGGAAGCGCTCGGGGTTATTTTGTGTCCTTTGCTTTCGAAGAATTTTAAATATTTTTCTCTGATTTCATTGCTGGTCATGTAGTTCACGTGTGCCATTACTCCTTCCGATGCTCAATATTGTTTAATAATTTACTAAACGGGCTCGATGAATCGAGCCCCTACTTTTCTCTCTTTTGTTTTAACTACATACTATATACTCGATACTGTTCTTCTATCCTGCGACTCTTAGCACTTCTTCAATGGTAGTAATCCCCTGCAATACTTTTTGCAATCCAATCTCTTTTAGCGTTTTCATTCCTTTTTTAATAGCAGCATCTTTGATAATATTACTTGAGGCTTTTGATATGATCAATGACCTGATCTCTTCATCTAAGACAATAAGTTCGTATATAGAAGTTCTTCCATAATACCCTGTGTTTTTACACAAAGAACAGCCTGCTCCTCTGTACAGTTTCACTTTATTACCATCGCTCGAGTTGGCATTTATATGAAATCCACTTATTATGTCTTTCCCAGGTTCATATTCCTCCTTGCAATTTTCGCATATAACTCTAACCAATCTTTGAGCTATTACTCCTATCACCGAAGATGAAATTAAAAATGTTTCAATATTCATATCAACCAATCTTGTTACAGCACTGGCAGCATCATTAGTATGAAGAGTGCTTAATACTAAATGACCGGTTAAAGCTGCCTGAACTGCAATTTGAGCAGTTTCGGCGTCTCTTATTTCTCCAATCATTATAATGTCCGGATCCTGTCTTAATATTGAACGTAGTGTGTTGGCAAAAGTTAAATTAATTTTTGGTTTTACCTGGATTTGATTTATTCTGTTTAGTTTATATTCTACCGGGTCTTCTACAGTTATAATATTCTTCTCCGTAGAATTTACTTGGTTTAAAGCGGCATACAAAGTAGTACTTTTTCCGCTGCCAGTAGGTCCGGTAAGTAAAATTATTCCATAAGATTGAGAAATTATCGATTTAAATTCCTCTAATTGCTTAGGCATGAACCCAAGTTGTTCTAATTTTATCAGTCCTTTACTTTTATCCAATAATCTTAAAACAACTTTCTCCCCTGATACGGTAGGGATACTAGAAACTCTTAAATCAACTTCCCTGGTTCCAAATTTTACCTGAAAACGACCATCCTGGGGGAGACGTCTTTCAGCAATATCCATCTTGGCTAATATCTTTATCCGGGAAGTAATCGCAGATTTTATTGCATTGGGTAAAGTTCTAACATCATGAAGCATTCCATCAATACGGAAACGAACTAAAAGCCCTTTTTTATTTGGCTCAATGTGAATATCACTTGCTCTGTCCTTAACACCTTGCACAATCAACATATTTACCAGCTGTATAATAGGGGCTTCCCTACTTATTGCTTCTAATTTATTAGAATCTTTCTCTCCTTCCTCTTCTTTATATACTATTTCTTCTCCCAATTTTTCAATAATATCGTCATATTCGCCTAGTTCATAATAATTAGTAATAGCACTGAGAATATCTTCTTCGGAGGACATTAATGATTTAATTCTTTTAATCTTGGTATGGTCTCTTACGAAATCTATAGCATACACATCTAATGGATTAGCCATAGCAATAGTTAATTCATTATCATTTTTACTAATGGGAATTAATTTAAACTGTAAAGCAACTTTATCAGGTATAAGAGATATTACTTCCGGGTCTATTACATAATTAGATAGGTCTACATATTCAGTTTCGTAAACATATTGTAAAACCTCATATAGCTCTTCCCTGGTTATTACTCCTATTTCAACGAATATTTCACCCAATTGTTTTTTATTTCCGTTTTTTTGCATTTCAAGGGCTTTTTTTAACTGTTGGTGGGTAATTGAGCCCTTTTCGATTAAAATATCTCCGATTCTTTTATTAGAAAAAGATTTTTTGGGCATTTCCATTTATATAACTCCTATAATAAGTAATGAGTAATAAGATTAAATTTTTGAAATTATAAGAACAAGCATTTGTTATAGGTTACACTTTACATCACTTGCTGGTTAGTTAGTACTTGGTTAACTAGTTAATGAATAAGAAACAAGAACATAGAATCCGATTCTTTTTACCTCTTTATCTAAAAACTGTAAACCGAAAACTGAAAACTTGTATATTGCATTTAAAACTAACGACTAATCTATTTCTTTGTAAACATGTCTCCGAATAAATCCTTAAATAATATTTTATCTACACTCTGTTTTTTATCATATTCTTTCATAAATCTTTTTTGTTCTTCTTTTTCAGCTCTTCTAATACTTAAACTTATATTTTTCCTTCGACTATCCAATTTTATCACCAAAGCTGTTACTTCTTCTCCCACCGAAAGAACGCTTCCCGGATTATCTATTTTTTTATGGGATATTTCTGATAAGGGAACCAGGCCGTCAATATTTTCTTCTAAGTTTACAAAGGCTCCAAAATCGGTAAGATTTACTACCTTACCTTCCACTAAAGTTCCAACTGCATATTTCTTTTGAACCTTTAACCAGGGGTCTGGCAATAATCTCTTTTTACTTAAAGTCAGCTGCAATTTTTCTTTATCTATTTTTATTAGTTTAAATTCATATTCTTGATCTTTCTTTAATATATCGCCCGGGTGTTTAATTCTTTCCCAGTCTATTTCAGATACGGGCACAAATCCCTCTATTCCCCTATCTAATTTAACAAATGCTCCAAAATCTCTTACTCTTATTACTTTGCCTTTTACAATTGAATCTATCTTGTAAAGTTTATCTATATCATCCCAGGGGTTGGGTAAAGTTCTCTTTCTGCTTAAAAATATTAAATGTGCATCTTCATCTATTTTTATTACTTTCAATGGAAGTACCATATATTTTTTAAATATTGCTGATGGTTTTTCGACATATTCCCAATCAATCTCAGATAAATGAACTACACCGGATACTCCCGCTTCCAATTCTACATTAGCTCCATAAGAAGTTACTTGGGTGATTTTCCCTTCCACGATCGAGTCAACAGGATATTTTTTCTTGACCTCTTCCCATGGATTAGATAATAACTGTTTTAGTCCCAAAGATATTTTCTTTTTCTCGGAATCGATTTCTAAAATTCTCAATTTTAAAACTTCTCCTTCGGAAACTATTTCTGAAGGATTCTTTACATATGCCCAGGCCATTTCTGAAATATGCAACAGGCCATTAATGCCCTCTTCTATTTCAACAAAAGCACCAAATTCTTTAATTTTTATCACTTTTCCTTCTATTTCGTCACCAATAGAATATTTTTCTTTAACATCATTCCAGGGATCCGGGGAAAATTGTTTTATACTCAGTGATATTTTCTTATTTTCCTTATTGTAGTCAATAACTTTTACCTTTATTTTATCTCCGACTTTCAACAATTTAGTGGCATCCTTCATATCGCGCCAGGTAATTTCTGAAATATGAAGTAATCCTTCGACTCCACCTATATCAACAAATGCTCCGAATTTTGTAATGTTGGTTATAATCCCTTCTTTTTCCTGTCCCACTGTTAAATCAGCTAATGTTTTTTTGTTCATTACCTTACGTTCTTTCTCAACAATCAGACGATGAGAAAGAATAACTTTGTTGTCCCTTTTATCCAGCTTAATTATAATAAAATCTAATTTTTTCCCTATATATTTGTCTAAATCTTCATCTTTTATAAATTTGCTTTCGATCTGAGATTTAGGAACAAATCCTTTTAATCCTATATTAACAATTAAACCGTTTGAATTTTTTTCGATTACTTCTGCAGTAATTTTTTCTTTATTTCTGTATGTTTCATTAAGTTTTTCCCATATTTGAAAATATTTTGCCCTCTCTCTTGATAAAGCAACATTTCCATTTTTTTCATCAACATTAGCAACATACAAATAAACTTCATCACCAATCTCTAAAGTGTGGGTTATGGTTTCCCCTTTTTCCGAAAAGAGTGATTTTTCATTTTTAGGAAGATGACCCTCCATTTTATATTGTATATCAACCAGATATCCGTCTTCATCGACTTTCATTATCTGGCCTTTAATTATATCCCCTCTTTTTATTTTTTTAAATTTTTCTAAAGATTGGTTAATCATTTCATTCATTTCTTCTTTAGAATTTTTTTCTGTTTCTTCTACTTCATTTTTTTCTTTTAACTCCATAGTCTTACATCCTTCCTTTTCTTGTATATCGTTTTTCGTCGGATGAGATTGCCGCGCTCCCTTCGGTCGCTCGCAATGACAAACCAGCTTATCAGGGCGTATGCAATACGCCCCTACTACTTTTTTTAAACCCGTAATCTGCAACTTATATCTTTAATTGGGCAATTGGTAAATAGGTAAATTGGTTAATTTAATAACTATATATCCGGTACTATATACTCGATACTATTAATTATTCTCTTCTCAGTAATTATTTTATGTACCGGGATATCATTTTTATCATTGGGTATTTTTTTTACTGTCTGCATTTCAAAAGCTAAAGCGACAATTTTAGCAGAAGAGCGAACTTTTCTTAAAAAATTATCGTAATATCCGAAACCCCTACCAATTCTATTTCCGCTTAAATCAAAAGCGACTCCGGGTATTATTATTAAATCTATATCTTCCGGGGGAAACAATCTATAATATTCTCTCTTCGGTTCCAAAATCCCCTTTTTGCCTTTTTCTAATTCATTATCAAAATCGTATATTTTCGAAGGAGCTAAATTAATGCATTCTGTTAGGATAATGGGAACAAAAATATTTTTACCTACTTGTACAGATATTTTAATCATTTCTTCGGTCTGCACTTCACTTCTGGTAGCAACATAAAACATAATATTTTGGGAATTTCTATACTCTACGGTCTCAGCCAAGCGTAAAAATATTTGTTGACTTTTATTTTTTACCTCTTCAGAAGACAGGGAAAGCCTTTTTTTTAATATATTCCTTCGTATTTCTTCTTTGTTCATAATTTTTATTATAATATAGTTATTTGGTATTTTTGTCAAAGTTATAAAAAGAAAGTATCGAGTATCAAGTAAAAACAAAGAAAAGTACTATAGGAAAAAGAAGATAGGAAAACAAAAACAATAAATATCTTTTCTTTCTTAAACTACCCCACAAAAGTTTGTATTATCAAGAATAAATTATAAAACCCCGCTATGTCGTGTGCGTTAGGTTTTGATACCTGTCCTCAAACAGGTGGGTATCTACCTAAATGCTTTACATTTCCGCGTCAACCAGTAGCTAACGTTAGGTATTTGCCTTTCCTCCGATGGAGGGAGACTTACCTTAGGCCTACATTCTACATTTAGAGCTCGATCCCTCTTTATATAGTGTTGGTTCAAAACTTAATCAATCAGCACGAGCACAGCAGGGTAATTCAGATATTTTCTTTATTCTTATAATATCACACCTTATTGTATCTTTCAATATCAAGCTCGTATCTCGTATCTCGTATTTAGTTAGATAGTTAGTTGTTACCTAGTTAACTGGTTAAGAAAATTGAATTCAGAAGACAGAAAAGAGAATTCAAAATTCATATCTCGTAAATTATTAAATAGAGGATAATCTTATTACTCATTACTTATCACTCATTACTGTATTTTATACGCGATACTATATTTCTATACGCTATACGCTATTTTCGCGGTAAATCTAACTTAATATGAAGTTCCTTTAATTGTGTCTGATCTACTTCAGATGGAGCATCAGTTAATAGACAGGTGGCCTTCTGAGTCTTGGGGAAGGCAATTACTTCTCTGATTGAGGAAGCACCGGCTAAAAGCATAACCATTCTATCCAAACCAAAGGCAATCCCTCCATGTGGTGGTGCTCCATATTTTAAGGCTTGCAATAAGAATCCAAATTTTTGTTCAGCCCTTTTATCGTCTATTCCTAATAATCTAAAAATTGTTTTTTGAAGATCGTTATTGTGTATTCTAATACTTCCTCCACCAATTTCGTTCCCATTAAGTACTAAATCATATGCCTTTGAACGTACTTTCAAAGGATTAGTATCCAATAATTTAACATCTTCGTCCAGAGGAGCTGTAAAAGGATGATGAACCGATTCATATCTTTTTTCCTCCGGGTTATATTCTAACAAAGGAAAATTTGTAACCCAGAGAAAATTAAATTCTCTTTTATCCTTATTAATAAGGTTTAAATCTTTGGCTAATTTTAATCTTAAACCTCCCAATGCTTCATAGGCTACTTTCGCTTGGTCAGCAACAATTAAGATAAGGTCTCCAGGGTTTGCATTAGTTTTAAGTTTTATTTTCTCTATCTCTTCGGAAGAAATAAACTTGGCTATGGAAGATTGAAAATCTATTCCTTTTTTAATTTTTATATAGGCTAATCCTTTTGCGCCAAATGAAGTAATGAATAATTGTAAATCATCCAGTTTCTTTCGAGAAAATTCCTCGTCACTTTCAACTTTTATAGCACATATTTCCCCTTTATTTTTAATCACTTCTTCAAATACTTTGAAGGAGCTTTTTTGAAATATTTCAGTTAAGTTTATTATCTCCATTCCAAATCTTAAGTCAGGTTTATCTGCACCGTATCTTGAAATTGCTTCTTGATAATCCATTTTTCTAAAAGGAATTTTTATTTTAACGTTAAACAATTTATTAAATATATAGGCAAACATTTCCTCTACTAAATTAAATATATCATCTCTATCAACAAAAGACATTTCCATATCAAGCTGAGTGAATTCTGGTGCCCGATCAGCTCTTAAATCTTCGTCCCGAAAACACCTTACTATCTGGTAATATTTTTCAAATCCTGCAACCATTAACAATTGTTTAAATAATTGAGGAGATTGTGGCAGAGCATAAAATTTACCCGGATTCACTCTACTGGGGACTATATAATCTCTAGCTCCTTCCGGTGTACTTTTAGTTAAAAAAGGTGTTTCTATATCTAAAAAACTTTTACTGTTTAAGTAATTTCTAATTTCCATACAGACCTGGTGTCTTAATCGCAAATTTCTTTGCATCTTTAGCTGTCTTAAATCCAGATATCTATATTTTAATCTTAAATTATCATTTATTTCTATCCTATCATCTATATTAAAAGGCAGGGTGTCGGAAGCATTTAATATTTTTACCTGGCTGACTTTGATTTCGATCTCCCCGGTCGGCATATTAGGATTTATAGAACCAGCCAAACGAGAAACAACCTTCCCCTTAGCTGCAAGCACATACTCATTTTTGATGATGTGGGCTTTTTTATGTGCTTCAGCAGAATCTTCCGGATCAAATACAATTTGTGTTATCCCTTCGCGGTCTCTTAAGTCAATAAAAATCAAACCACCGTGATCTCTTCTGCTCTGCGCCCAGCCCATTAAGATTACTTCTTCCCCTGTATTATTTTTCCGCAGCTCTCCACAGGAATTAGTTTTCTTCCAAGAGCCCATAGGTTCTATAAATTCTTTTGATTTTTTCATTTTAGTCTATGCTCCTTTATTCGTATTGCGTATTGCGTATCGCGTATTTCTTTTATGGATAAATCTTATTTAGCATTCTCGGGAAAGGAATGGTTTCGCGAATATGGCTTAAACCACATATCCAGGCAACGGTTCTTTCTATTCCCAAACCAAATCCAGAATGAGGGACTGACCCATATTTTCTTAAATCTAAATACCACTCGTACTTTTCTCTTGGTAATTTATGCTCTTTAAGCCTTTTTTCTAATAATTCATAATCATCAATTCTTTGTCCGCCCCCGATAATTTCTCCATATCCTTCCGGGGCTAAAAGATCAGCACCTAATACGACATCTTCTCTCTTTGGGTCAGGCTTCATATAAAAAGCCTTACACTTTACAGGATACCCACAAACAAATACAGGTCTATCGAATTTATTTGATAAAATTGTTTCATCTTCTCCACCAAAATCATCTCCCCATTCAACTTTTACACCATTCTTTTTCAGAATATCTATTGCTTCATCATAGGAAATCCTGGGAAAAGGCGTTTTAATGAGTTCTAATTTGGATACGTCTCTTTCTAGCAATTTCAATTCATTTTTTTTCTTTTCCAACACTTGTTTTACAATATAAGCTATCATATTCTCTTGTATTTCGTTGTTTTCTTCAAAATCCACATAGGATGCTTCCGGTTCAACCATCCAAAATTCCATTAGGTGTCTTCTGGTTTTAGATTTTTCAGCTCGAAAAGTTGGTCCAAAACAGTATACTTTTCCAAAAGCTGCAGCAGTTGCCTCATTGTAAAGTTGTCCACTTTGTGTAAGGTATGCCTTATCATCAAAATATTGAGTCTCGAATAAAGTAGTGGTTCCTTCGCAAGCTGCAGGAGTAAGTATCGGTGTATCCATCAATATAAAACCGTTGTTGTCCAAAAAATCTCGAATAGATTTGATTATCTCTGCTCTTATTCTTAAAATGGCGTGTTGCCGGGGTGATCTTAACCATAGATGGCGATAATCCATTAAATATCCCACTCCATGTTCTTTTAAAGAAATTGGATAGTTATCTTCAGCTTCACTTATAACCTCAATGTTTTTTACTAAAACTTCATATCCCAAAGGAACTCTCTTTTCTTCTTTAACTACCCCTGATATTTTAATTGATGATTCGTAATTAATGTTGTCGGCTTTATCAAAAATATTTTCATCCATTTCATTTTTAATGAGAGTGCCTTGAACAAAACCTGTTCCATCCCTAACAATTAAGAATTTTATTTTCCCACTTGAGCGTCTATTATATAGCCATCCTCTAATTTCAACTTCTTTTCCTTCATAATTTTTAATATCACTTACCCTTATAATTTCCATATCCTTTCCTCCTGATATAGGGGTCAGGTCTTGCAATGAGACATTTTTTTAGCGACAAGCAAGCATTGATGAAAAATGTGTCATTGCAAGACCTGACCCCTCCTCGTTATATTTATTTCATGTTAATTCATTGATTAAGTTATCTATCTTAACTTCTTTTTGTTCTTTGGTTTGCATATTGCGGAGTATTACCATATTTTTAGATAATTCTTCTTCGCCAACTATTACGGTAAATCTTGCTCCTATTTTATTAGCTATCCTCATTTGTGATTTTAAGCTTCCTTCGGAATAATCCATATCAGCAGACAAGCCGATATTTCTTATTTTTTGCAATAATCTAAAAGCTGCAGCTTTATTTTTTTCATCAACCTTAGCTACAAATATATCTAATCTCTTTTCCGCAGGCCATTTGACCTTTTGTTGATCCATAGTAATAATCATTCTCTCTATCCCTGCGGCAAATCCTACTGCTGGAGTAGGCTTTCCACCCAACTCTTCAACTAAATCATCATATCTGCCGCCACCGCCAATAGCATTCTGCGCACCTAATTCTCCCGAAATAATTTCAAAAGCGGTTTTGGTATAATAATCTAATCCCCTTACCAATCGAGGGTCTTCACGAAATATAATTTTTTGGTCATTAAGATATGATTTAACTTCTGCGAAATGCAATTCACATTCCTGACAAAGATTTTCAGTAATCACCGGAGCTTCTTCTATAATTCTTTTACAGCTATCTTTTTTACAATCTAAAACTCTTAAAGGATTTTTGATATACCTCTCCTTGCATTCGGAACATAAAAAATCTTTTTTATTTTTTAGATATTTCTTTAATTTTTGGACATAATTAACTCTGCATTTTTTACATCCCACACTGTTTATTAATATTTCAAGATTTCTTAATCCCAGTTTTTTATAAACATCTAAAACGGTAATAATAACTTCAGCATCCGCAGCGGGAGATTTAGTACCAATGATTTCGATTCCAAATTGATTAAACTGTCGAAATCTACCAGCTTGTGGTTTTTCGCATCTGAACATTGGGCCAAGATAAAATAACTTTATCACTTTAGAAGTTCTACCCATACTATTTTCTAAGTAAGCCCTAACTACCGGAGCAGTTCCTTCAGGCCGTAAAGTAAGGCTTCTACCTTTTCTATCGGGAAAAGTGAACATTTCTTTAGTCACTATATCAGTTGATTCACCTATCCCCCGGACAAAAAGGTCAGTATATTCAAAGAATGGAGTTCTTATTTCTTTGTATCCGTATTTATTTAGTGTCTCTTTTATTACATTTTCGACATAATACCATTTTGAAATATCATCAGGTAAAATATCTCGTGTCCCTTTAGGAGCTTTAACAAACAATATTATTCCTCTCCTTTTAATTTAATATTTTAATATTTATACCTATAATCCATGAAAGCCTTTTTATCAACCGCTTTCTTCAGGGCATCTTCCTGGCTAATTTTTCCCTCCATAAGCAAATCTTTTAATGATTGATCTAAACTTTGCATTCCATCTTTCTTGCTAATCTGTATGGTTGAAGAAATTTGATAAGCTTTCCCTTCTCTAATTAGATTTCTAATTGCCGGGTTAGCAACCATTATTTCCAAGGCAGGAACCCTTCCCTTTTCATCTAAGTCAGGTAATAGAGTTTGAGCAACTACTCCTAATAGAGAACCAGCAAGCTGCATTCTAATTTGATTTTGCTGGTGAGGAGGGAATACATCTATTATCCTTTCTATTGTTTCAGAGGCACTAATGGTATGAAGGGTAGAGAATACCAAATGCCCAGTTTCGGCAGCAGTTAAAGCCATGGAAATGGTTTCCAGGTCTCTCATTTCTCCTA
>DASRMF010000100.1:0-17082 GCA_035648055.1 Atribacterota bacterium | reverse complement strand
TTTTGTATCATATATCTTTTCTTCCGCTTTTTTGACTCGATACTCGATACTATTTACGCGATACTTTCTTAAAAGACTTGATATCTAAAATATCTGTGATATAATATGAATCGTTTTATATTTCTGATTTCTAATTTCCTTGCTCCCGAAAAATCTTTCGGGGGCTGATTAAACCGAAAGGAGGTGGTAACAGATGAGAAGTTATGAAATAATGCTTGCCATAAACCCCCAGTTAGAAGACAAAGAACTAGATTCCCTATTAGATAAGCTAAAAAAGCTTATTACCAACGCACAGGGAGAAATAACCAAGACAAATAAATGGGGCAAAAGAATGTTAGCTTATGAAATTAAAGATTTCACAGAGGCGATTTATGTCGTTTTAAGTTTCAATGTGGATGAAAAAATTATTCCTGAACTTGAAAGAGTTATGAAGTTAGAAGAAAGAATTATCAGATATTTATTAACCTTACAAAATAAAGAAAAAATTCAAAATAAAAAAAGCTGATTAATTTTTTAAAGAAATACTAAAAAAAAGAAAATAGATTAAGAAGGAGGAAAAATATAAATTAATGGCACGATATAATTCTTTTAGAAAACCAATAAGGAAAGTTTGTCTTTTTTGTAAAGAAAAAATAGTAGCCGATTACAAAGATATAGATTTATTAAGAAAATTTATTACTGAACAAGGTAAAATGCTGCCTCGTAGAGCAACCGGAACCTGCGCAAGACACCAACGTACACTGGCTATAGCTATAAAAAGAGCAAGAGAAATAGGGCTCCTTCCTTATGTGGCGAAATAAATTAGTATATAGTATACAAAAGAAGAGGTTGTTTATTGACTGAACAAATTCCAACTAAATCGATAGTTGAGGGTGCATTTTTAGCAGCAATTACTGCTGTTTTATTCATTATCAGTATTTACATTCCCCTATTAGGTACACTGGTAAGTTTTTTGTGCCCTCTACCGATTATAATTTTATGTTTACGCCATAGCATAAAGTTTGCCATTATCTCAACTTTTATATCAGGGATTTTGGTAACTATTCTGGCTGGTCCCCTGCAAGGACTTATGGTTTTATTAGGTTTTGGAATATTGGGATTAACTTTAGGGTTTGGTATAAAAAAAGAATTATCCTTAACCGATATTATTATCGTTGGAAGCATAGCTTCTCTTATTTCTAAAGGTTTAATCCTTTTAATCGGCTTTTGGGTTTTAGATCTCAACGCCGTATTATTTGACATAGAAGAGATAGATAAAATTATAACTCAATCTTTGAATTTTTATAGCAACATGGGACTATCTCCGGAACAACTAATTACCCTGAAAGATTCTTTAACTCAAACTATTAGTATTGTTAAAATAGCATTCCCGGGAATGATTATTCTTGCTTCAATTTTTGATACTATTTTAAATTACTGGGTAGCTCGTTTGATTTTAAAGAGGTTCGGATATAAACTAGCTAATTTTTCACACTTTTCTAGCTGGAGAGCTTCTAAGTCTTTTTTTTGGAGTTATCTTTTAGGAATGGTATTGATAATTCTGGGGACAACTTACAAAATGCCTCTTTTAAATAAAATTGGAATAAATATACAAGTTTTTTTTGCAGTGGTATTTTTGATTTACGGTCTTTCTTTGACCGGCTTTATCTTAGAGCGGTTTAAAATTAAAAATTTTTTAAAGTGGGTTATATATATTCTGGTGTGCTTTCAACCTTTTTTATCCCAAATTGTTGTCTGGGCAGCCATGCTAGATATATGGATTGATTTTAGAAAAGTAATTACTACCAAAAAAGAATAAGATAGTCGTTAGTGAATAGTATTTAGTTAGATAGTTAGTTGGTTAAGGATTTAGTATTAAACTAATTAACCGGATAACCAATTAACCAACTAACCAAATTATCTTGCTAAAAGTAGTAGAAAAATCTATAATAAATAGAGAATAGAGCAGGGAGGCTTAAAAGATGAAAATAATTTTGAAACAAAATATAGAAAAAATTGGACAAGTAGGAGACGTAGTTGAAGTAAGTGATGGCTTTGCCCGTAATTTTTTAATTCCCCAGGGTAAAGCAATTTCTTTTACCGTAAATAATTTTAAACAAATAGAATATTTAAAGAAACGAGAAGCAGAACAAAGAGAGGGAGAATTGAAGGAAGTTAAGGAATTAGCAGAAAAAATTAATAATATCTCCCTGGAAATTAAAGTTAAAGCTGGGGAAGAAGGAAAGCTTTTCGGTTCTGTAACCAGCAAAGATATTGTAGAAGCTTTATTAAAGGAACACGGAATCGAATTAGATAAAAAGAAACTTAATTTAAAAGAATCTTTAAAAAAATTGGGTGTCCATACTGTACCGGTTAACTTATATAAGGATGTAACTCCTCAAATTAAAGTTAATTTAATTTCAGATTCCCCATCTGAGCAGGAAGTAGATAACGCAAAAGAGGAATAGATTCGTATCTCGTATTCTAGCGGATAGCGTACAGCGTATAAAATACAGGTTACAAGATGGAATAATTGACCAACTGATTTTAACCGGCAAACCGGGGAACTGGAAAACTAATATCCCATACGCTATATGATATACGAAAAAGTATTTTAAGTTTTGAATTCTGATTTTCTTAACGCGATACTCGATACACAATACGCGATACGCTATACTAACGATTATTTTAATATGGAGTTGAAAGATGGAATTAGGCAGGAATCCTCCTCAAAATATTAGCGCAGAGCAGGCTGCTTTAGGTTCAATGTTGCTTCAGGAAGATGCTATTTTACAAGGTGTGGATATTTTAAGACCCGAAGATTTTTATAAAAAATCTCATCAGACTATTTTTAAATGCATTCTTGAACTATTTGAAAAGAGTAAAGGCGTTGATTTGGTCACTTTGACCGAGGAATTAAATAGGATAAATTTATTAGAAAAGACCGGGGGAGTTACCTACCTAACCAATTTAATTAATAGTGTTCCTACTGCAGCAAATATAGAGTATTACGTCAAGATTATCGAAGAAAAATCTATTTTGCGTAACTTAATTAATAACGCTACTAAAATTATTTCTATGAGTTATGAAGAAAAAGAAGATGCTAAAGTTTTGCTGGATAAAGCAGAGCATTTGGTTTTTGAAGTTTCAGAAAGAAATTTAGGGCAGTCTTTTGTTCCCATCAAAGAGATACTTCAAGATAGTTTTGAGAAGCTTGAAGATCTATACCATAGAGAAGAATTTATTACCGGGGTCCCCAGTGGATTTAATGAATTTGATGATATTACTACCGGGTTTCAACCCTCCGAGCTTATTGTTATTGCCGGTAGGCCTGGAATGGGCAAAACAGCTTTTTGTATGAGTGTTGCTCAGTATATTGCGGTCTCTAAAAATATAGCGGTAGCCCTTTTTAGCTTAGAAATGTCAAAGTCTCAATTAGTTCAAAGGATGCTTTGTTCAGAGGCTCGAGTTGACGCCCATAATTTGAGAAAAGGACGATTAGCAGAGTCAGATTGGCCTAAACTTTCTTTGGCAGCAGGTAGATTAGCTTCTGCTCCTATTTTCATTGATGATACAGCCGGGATTACTTGTTTAGAAATTAAGGCTAAAGCCAGAAGATTAAAAGCCCAACATAATCTTGGTTTAGTAATAATAGATTATTTGCAGCTTATTTCAAGTTCTGGCAGAATGGAAAATAGACAGCAAGAGATTTCAGAAATATCTCGTTCTCTTAAAGGTTTAGCGAGAGAATTAAATGTTCCGGTAATAGCAGTTTCCCAGTTATCCAGGGCGGTAGAACAAAGAGATGGAAGAAAACCACGTCTTTCTGATTTAAGAGAAAGTGGTGCAATTGAGCAGGATGCTGATCTGGTTGTTTTTTTATACCGAGAGGAATATTATAAGCCAAAAACAGACAGGAAGGGCATTGCTGAGGTAATCGTTAGCAAACAGAGAAATGGTCCTACAGGTCAAATAGATTTAGCTTTTGTAAAAGAATATGCAAAATTTGAAAATTTAGCTCGAATTACCGAAGAGGATCGAGAGTATTAAGTTATAATAAAATAATAATTTGTTATAACTATTCGTTAACGATTAATTTATCTTTTTTTCTCTTTCTTAACTCGATACTATATTTAAGTTATTGACAGTTAGTAAAAAATATAGTAACATTTAGAGGCAAAATTTTTTAACTTTAAATATTTTTAGGGCCGTTAGCTCAGTTGGTAGAGCATCTGACTCTTAATCAGAGGGTCGTGGGTTCGAAACCCGCACGGCCCATCGAAAAAAAACATAGTGCCCCCATCGTCTAGGGGACAGGACACCGCCCTTTCACGGCGGCGACAGGGGTTCAAATCCCCTTGGGGGTACCAATTATTTATTATAAAAAATGGGCGGATAGCTCAGTTGGCAGAGCACCTGCTTCACATGTAGGGGGTCACAGGTTCAAGTCCTGTTCCGCCTACCATTTTTTTAAAGGATATGATGCCGGCGTAGCTCAATTGGAAGAGCAACGGAATCGTAATCCGTAGGTTGTCTGTTCAATTCAGATCGCCGGCTCCAAATTAGTATATAGTATTTAGTATATGGTAGCGGATAGCGTATAGAATACAGTGATGAGTAATGTGTAGTAAGTAGCGAGTTACGGGTTACAAGTTTCGGGTTTATAGAAAACTAAAAACAGGGAGGAGCTTATTGCTATACGCCTTTGTAATGAATTAAAACTTAGAACCGAAAACCAGGAACTGATAACTGATTTTCTTATCTAAAAACTAAAAACCATAAACTAAAAACCTGTATTTATACTAACGACTATTCACTACCGACTAAAAAAGCGAGCAAGAAATGAATAATCCCAAACTGGCTTCTCCCACAGAAGTTACCAGACTTCTTACTAAATATGATTTTAGATGCAAAAAAAGGTTAGGTCAGAATTTTTTAGTAGATCAAAACACCTTACAAATAATTATTAATTCACTAAAATTGAATAAAAAAGATCGCATTTTAGAAATTGGCACAGGTATTGGAACTCTAACCTCTGCATTATCCCCTTTGGTCAAACAAGTTGTATCTGTAGAGAAAGATAAAAAATTAGCTCCCCTTTTAAAAGAAAGCCTTTCCTCCTCTAATAATATAGAGATTATTTTTGAAGATATTATGAATTTTGATCTGGTTAATTTTTTTGAGCAGAAGAGAACAAAAAGTGAAAATATTGAAAAAATAGTAGGTAATCTTCCTTACTACATCTCCATATCCTTAATAAGACAGATTCTTGAACTTAGTCGATATTTAAAACTAGCCGTATTTCTGATCCAGAAAGAGGTAGGAGAAAGACTGATGGCGCAACCAGGGAATAAAAATTATGGCATTTTATCCCTTGTTGCCCAATATTATTCTCAACCCCAAAAAGTGCATATTGTTCCGCCTACAGTATTTTATCCCCAACCCAAAGTAAGTTCGATGATAATAAAATTAGATATCTATAAAAACCCTCAAGTACAGGTAGATAACGAAAAACTATTTTTTAATATTATTAGAGCTTCTTTTCAACAAAGGAGAAAAAGATTAATCAATTCTTTGTCTAACTATTTTAAGGGAGTAATCACTAAAGCGGAAATAGAAAATATTTTAACTGAAACAAGTATTGATAAGAGCCGTAGGGGAGAAACCCTGTCTTTGGAAGAATTTGCAAGGCTAAGTAGGGCGATGGGGAAAAAACTTTCATAGACACGCGAAACGCCTGTCTATGAAAGTAGTATATAGTATCGAGTATTGAGTATATAGTTAGGAAAAGGTAAAATTCAAGATGCAAGATGAGAAGATAGTTTTCAGTTATCAGTTTTTGGCTTACAGTTTAAAAAGATACAAGATATAAAATGGTTTTTGGTTAATGGTTTATAGTTTTTAGATAAAGAAAATCATTTTTTAATTTACTGTAAAGGTTTTTTAAAACTTGAAACCCGCAACTTGTAACCTGTATTTTAACTGGTAAACAGGCTAACAGGATAACTAATATCCTCTATGCTCTACTTATTTTTCTTATTTACTATATACTATATACTCGATACTCGATACTTTCTTTACTTTTTTTGACAATAAAATTCTATCATGTTATAATTTCTTCAACTAAAACCTTATATAAAAGAACAAGGAATTGACAGTGCTGACTAATAAAATTGCAGAAAATAAAGACAGATACAATTTATCAAGAAGAGAAAAATATAAATATTAATAGATTATTCCAGAAACACAGTAGTATTATTGCTGTGTTTATTTTTTAATAAAATGTTTGAATATTTGCTGAAATAGGGAGGTAAAAGCAACTATGTGAATAATCTGGAGTAAATTGGTCAAAACAAACGGTCAGGAGGCTATGGTTAGGAATAGACTTTATTAAATAAAAAGCTTTAGCGGTGAATCAGAAAGAATGATTTGTATTTATAAAAAACAACTACAAACAGAGAATATATTTAATCTTGATAATTTTAAAAAATAAAAATTAAAAAAGGCGGTACAATAAGTGGAAATTACAGATGTTAGACTTAGAAAAATAGAAACAGAAGGAAAATTAAGAGCGTATGTGTCAATTACTTTTGACGATTCTTTTGTAGTACATGATTTACGGGTTATTGATGGCAATAAGGGTATGTTTGTAGCAATGCCCAGCAAGAGACTCCCTAATGGAGATCATAAAGATATTGCTCATCCCATAAATACCGAGATCAGAGAAAAAATACAAAATGCAGTTTTAGATGTCTATAACAGGGAATTAGAAGAAGCTCCCCAGCCTAAAGTAGAACCTAAAGTAGAACCTAAAGTAGAAGAAACAGTAGAAGAAACAGCAACAGAAGAAGAGGGCGAGAAGAAAGAGGAAGGCCTATTCTAGGTAAGTTAAAAGAATAAAAAATACCGGTTTGGGGCGTAGCCAAGTGGTAAGGCACGGGAATTTGGATCCCGCATTCGAAGGTTCGAACCCTTCCGCCCCAGCCATATTGATTTGTTACTTCGTTACTTAGTTAAAATACAAAACTGGTTTTCAGTTTACAGTTTTCAGTTTAAAAGATACAAGATATAAAACTGGTTTTTAGTTCTTAGTTTTCAGTTTTTAGATAAGATTGGCGTACTCATTTTGTTCTCAATGACTAAGATGGATTCCCATTTTCATGGGAATGACATAAGAAAGAAACGGAAATAGTATTGTAGACAGGCGGTCTGTCCTGGGGTTTTATCTTATATCTTATAACTGGTAAACTGGCAAACCGGGTAACTGGGTAACTAATTTTTTATTTTTGAACAAAAATAAAAATTGGAGGTATGATTATGAGTGATACTGCTGTAATTATTATGGCAGCAGGTAATGGCAAGAGAATGAAATCTAATCTGTCTAAAGTCCTTCATAATCTTGCAGGAAAACCAATTTTAAATTATGTATCAGACACGGTTAGTCAACTCGAAGCAAAAAGAAAAATATTAGTAGTCGGTTATAAAAGCGACAAGATAAGGGAATTAATTGGTGATAAAATTGAGTTTGTAGAACAAAAGGAGCAGTTAGGAACTGCCCATGCAGTTTTACAAACCAAAAAATTATTGTCTGGTTTCAAAGGTGATGTACTGATTTTATCCGGCGATGTCCCCTTTTTAACGGTTAAAACTCTAAAAAAGCTTTTGAAATATCACCAGAATAACAATTTTTGTTGCACCCTGCTTTCTACTATTTTAAAAAACCCTAAAGGTTATGGTAGAATTATCAGAGATAAAAAAGGTGAATTAAAGGGGATAATCGAAGAGGTAGATTTATCTCTGGAGAAAAAGAAAATAACCGAAATAAACAGCGGAATTTACTGTTTTAATAAAGAAAAACTGTTTCAGGCTTTAGAGAAGGTTACCAAAGATAACAAACAAGGAGAGTATTACCTAACTGATACTGTAAAGGTATTATTAGAGGAAGGATTAACTGTAGGGAATATAATAGTAAAAGATTATTCGGAAATATTAGGAATAAATAATCGATTAGATCTTGCTGATGCTTCCCAAAAAGTATATCAAAAAACTCTTCAGGGCTTGATGCTTCAAGGAGTAACTATAGTTGACCCTAATAGTACTTTTATAGAGCAGGGAGTTAAAATCGGTCAGGATAGCATTATATATCCTTTCACTATTATTGAAAAAGATACTAGAATCGGAAGTAATTGTTTTATTGGACCTTACTCTCATCTAATTGATGCTGATATAGGAGAGGGAGTTAGAGTTTGGGCTTCAATAATAGAAAGTAGTATCGTTAAAGACGGAGCAAATATTGGTCCTTATGCTCATTTACGACCCGAAAATGTCGTGGAAAAAGGGGCAAAGATAGGAAATTTCGTAGAATTAAAAAACACTATTATAGGTGAAGGCAGTAAGGCCTCTCATTTAACCTATCTGGGTGATGCCACAATTGGTAAAAAGGTTAATATTGGTGCGGGGACTATAACCTGCAACTACGACGGAGAAAAGAAGAATAAAACCATCATAGAAGATGGAGTATTTATCGGAAGCAACAATTCTTTGGTTGCACCGGTAAAATTGGGGAAAGATTCTTATACCGGAGCTGGCTCAACTATTACCGAGGATGTGCCGGCAGAAAATTTAGCCATTGCCCGTTCCAGGCAAAAAAATATTCTAGGATGGCAAAAGAAGAAGAAAGAAAAAAAAGAAGATAAAAGTTAAAATTCTAAAAATGATATTTTAAAAAAGTGGGGATGATAATATTTTGATACCTGATGAGACACGAACATTAAAAATTTTTGCTGGTAATTCCAATAAAGATTTAGCAGAAGAGATATGTAAGTATTTAAATGTACCCTTAGGCCAGGCAGATGTTTCAAGATTTCCTGATGGTGAAATTAAGGTTAAGATTGAGGAAAGCGTAAGAGGTGAGGATGTTTTTATAATTCAATCTACCTGCCCGCCCGCCAATGAATATCTTATGGAATTACTAATTATGATAGATGCTCTAAAGAGGGCTTCAGCGGGAAGAATTACCGCGGTAATACCCTACTATGGTTATGCCAGACAGGAGAGGAAGACCCAGCCTCGTGAGCCTATTACCGCAAAGTTAGTGGCAAATTTATTGGTATCTGCGGGAACTAATCGAGTACTTACTATGGATTTGCATGCTGGGCAGATCCAGGGTTTTTTTGATATTCCTGTAGATCAGTTGGAAGCTGTAAGTATATTATCGAGTTATTTTAAAGAGAAGAATTTGGATAAGGTAGTGGTAGTTTCCCCTGATGTAGGAGGAACTGCTCGAGCCAGGGAATTTTCCGGGCGCATTAAAAAACCGATTGCTATTATCGATAAATATAGGTCGTCTTTTGATGATGTAGAAATAATGCATATAGTAGGAAGAGTAAAAGGTAAGACCGCTATTATAGTCGATGACATCATTGATACTGCTGGTACACTAATAAAAGGAAGCCAGGCTTTATTAAATGCCGGAGCAGAAGAAGTTTATGTTTGTGCTACTCATCCTGTGTTTGCTGGTCCTGCAAAAGGAAGATTAGAAAAATCTTTCCATGATGGTCAATTTAAGGAAGTAGTGGTAACCAACACCATTCCCGTTGATGATGATAAGTGTCTATCTGGCATTAAGGTTCTATCGGTAGCAAAGATATTTGCCGAAGCCATAAATAGAATTCATAACAATTTATCAATAAGCACTTTATTTAAACGGAATAAAATTTAATTAACCAATTAAATTAGTCGTTAGTCGTTAGTTAAAATTCTTTGTAAAAGCTTTTTGGTTATCGAATTTACAGGTACTCAGTTTTTTTTGCTTTTATTTAATATTAACTATATACTATTCACTAAATACTAACGACTATTTACGCGATACGATAATTTACGAAATACGACATACGAAATACTAAAACGGAGGTTAAGAGGGTGAAAAAACCAAAATTAAAAGTGGAATTAAGAGATGTTACAGGGAAGGAAATTAATAAGAAATACAGGAGAGAGGGAATTGTCCCTGGAGTATTATATTCCCCTCATGATAAAGAAAATTTAGTGTTAAAGGTCAGAAATCATGAATTGCTAAAATTATTATCCGCTAAGTCGCGCGGACTTATAGAGTTAGAGATAGATGATGGGAAGGAAAAAGTTAGCCGATTGGCGATAATTAAAGATCTTCAGTATAACTCGTTAAAAAGGCAGATAGTTCATATTGATTTTTATGGAGTAACTTTAAAAGAAAAATTAACTTTAGAAGTAGATATTGAATTGGTTGGCGAACCTATCGGCCTAAAAGAGGGTGGTATTCTGCAGGTTGAATTACGAAAAGTAGAAATAGAGTGTTTACCTTCTCAAATGCCGGATAGTTTAAAAGTTGACCTTAGTAGCCTTAAAATAGGCGATCATATTTCTGTCGGAGATATGATAATTCCAGAGGGCGTTGAAGTATTAACTGAATCAGATAGAGTTGTTGCCGCAGTATTCCAACCTACCAAGATAGAAGAAGTAGTTGAAGAGGAGGAAGTAGAAGGAGTAGAAGCTAAGGGAGAAGAAAAAACAGAAACAAAAGAAGGACCCTCTTCCTCTGCACCTAAAAAAGAATAGAACAATAAAGGATAGTGAGTTTTATTGAAGATCGTGGTTGGCTTGGGTAACCCTGGTTTGAAATATGAATTTACCAGGCACAATATAGGGTTTAGAGTAGTTGATAGTTTAGCCCGGGATATAGAAATAGAATTTAAAAAAGTAAAATCTTATTATTCTTTAATTTCCCGGGGAAGGATAAATAATCATAAAGTAATGCTGGTAAAGCCGCAAACTTTTATGAATTTAAGCGGAAGAGCAGTAAGTAAAGTATTTTCTTATTACAAAATATCCCTTCAAGATTTATTGATAGTTTATGATGACCTGAATTTGGAATTGGGCCAGGTAAGGATTCGTAAAAAAGGGAGTGCCGGCGGTCACAAAGGGATGGAGTCGATTATGCAATATTTACACAGTGAAGACATACCCCGTTTAAGAATAGGGATTGGCAATCCCTCAGTGAACTTTAATTTTGATTGCGTGTCTTGTGTTCTTTCTAATTTTAATGGTGACGAAGAGGATAGAATAAAGGAAACTATAAAACTGTCTACTGAGGCAATAAAGACAGTAATAGAAGATGGCTTTGAAAAAGCTATGAGAAAATACAATAGAAAATTGGAGCTATAGTTAATAAAAGTTAGATAGTTGTAAAAAATAACTGTAAAATAGTGATCTATAAAAAAGAGACATGTATTAGCATGTCTCTTTTTTATAGACAAACTAAGTGTAATTAGATACAATATCGGTAGAAATTAGTCGTTAGTATAAAATACAGTTATAAGTAATGTGTAATAAGTACTCGTTTTTATGATTTCTGAAATTTAATCTTATCACTCATCACTCATCACTTATCACTGTATTTTATACGAGATACGAATTAGTTGTTAGTTTCAAATACAAATTTTATTTTTCGAACCTGGGGGAACAGAGATGACTGAATTGAGGAAAGATCCTATAATCGATAATTGGGTGATAATTTCTACAGAGAGGGGTAGAAGACCCTTAGATTATAAAATAAAAACAGAGGAAAAGAAAAAAGATAACTGCGTATTCTGTGAAGGGAACGAAAGTAAAACGCCTCCTGAAATATTTGCTTTTCGGAAAGAAGGCACTATGGAAAACAAACCGGGATGGAAAGTAAGGGTGGTAGCAAATAAATATCCTGCCTTAAAGATGGAGGAGAAGGAAATAATCTTGAAAGAAGCAGGAATGTTTAAAAAGATGAACGGTCTGGGAGCTCACGAAGTAATAATTGAGACTCCTCATCATCATAAAGATTTTAATAATTTAAGTATTGATAGCATCGTTTTAATCTTAAAAACTTATCGGCAAAGGTATTTAGATTTATCTAAGGATAAAAGGATAAAATATATTCTAATATTCAAAAATTACGGTATCGATGGAGGAGCATCTTTAGAGCATCCTCATTCTCAGCTTATCGGCACTCCTATCATACCCCAAAGGATAAAAGAAGAGTTAAAGGGTGCTAAAGAATATTTTGACCTTAACGGGAGATGTATTTTCTGCGATTACATAAAACAGGAGATAAAATCTAAAGACAGATTGATAAAAGAAACGGAAAAATATGTGGCTATTTCGCCTTTTGCTGCTAGATTACCCTTTGAAACCTGGATACTTCCAAAATATCATAACGCTTGTTACGAGAAAACTAACGATAATGATATTTTAAGTTTAGCCAGAATATTAAAAGATACTTTATCTAAAATAAAGAAAAAGTTAAATAACTCTCCTTATAATTTTATAATTCATACAGGACCTTCTGAAGAATTTTCTACCAGGGAATGGCCGGACTTGGATAAGAAATATCACTGGCATATAGAAATAATTCCCAGACTGACCAAAATAGCCGGTTTTGAATGGGGAACGGGATTTTATATTAATACTACTTCTCCGGAAGAAGCAGCCAGAATCCTCCGGTAGAAAAATTCGTATCGCGTATCGCGTATTGCGCGAAGAAGTAATGTGTAAAAAAGTAACGAGTTTTGGATTACAGGTTACAAGTTTCTAGTTTGTAGAAAGAGATAGGATCTTAATTTATCAAACCTGTCTGTTTCTTCTGTCATTCCTGCGCAAGTAGGAATCCAGAGCATTTCTACCCACATATATAAATTTAATTAACCGGCAAACCGGATAACCGGTTAACCAATGTAATCGGTCAATCGGTCAATCGGTCAATTGGTCAATTATTTTATCGGTCAATCGGTGAATTGATAAATTGGAGGTAAAACTGTTATGAAAATGAAAAGAATTGCTGTTCTTACCAGTGGGGGAGACTCCCCGGGAATGAATGCTGCTATTCGGGCAGTGGTACGAACCGGAATATTCCATAATTTAGAGGTATTTGCTGTAAATAGAGGATTTGCCGGACTAATGGAAGGACAAATTTTTCCTATGAATCAGGTATCGGTAGGTGGAATTTTGCAAAGAGGAGGGACTATCCTAAAAACCTCACGCAGCGAGAAATTTAAGACTAAAGAAGGTCTTGATATCGCTCTACAAAAACTCCGGAAATTCGATATTGATGGGTTAGTAACTATTGGGGGCGATGGTACCTTACGAGGAACTCGAGATTTGAGCGCTTTAGGACTGAAGACTATCGGAATTCCGGCTACCATCGATAATGACTTGCCTAAAACAGATATGGCTATAGGTGTAGATACCGCCTTGAACACAGTTATTGATGCCATTGATAAAATTAAAGATACAGCTTCTTCTCATCAGAGGGCCTTTGTAGTGGAAGTTATGGGAAGAAATTCAGGTTATTTAGCCTTGATGAGCGGAATTGCCGGTGGAGTTGAAGTAATTCTTATTCCGGAAATACCCTATAATTTACAAGAAATTAGTTCAAAATTAAAAGAGGGTTATCAAAGAGGAAAGGCCCATTGTATTATTGTTATTGCCGAAGGAGTAGGGAAAACCGATGAAGTAAGAAACTATTTAGAAGATAAGATTGGTTATGAAACACGGATTACCATTTTAGGTTATCTACAAAGAGGAGGTTCGCCTTCTGCTTTTGATAGGATATTGGCCAGCCGTTTAGGTGCAGCAGCCGTAGAACATCTATTAAAAGGTGAAACCTCTAAAATGGTTGGCTTAATCGGAAATAAGATTGAAGCAACTGATTTAGAGGTAGTCCTGAGTCAGCAAAAAACTATTAAACAAAATCTCTATGATTTAGCTTCGATATTGGCAAAATAGTAACCAATCCTGAAAGGATTAATAATGACTTTACCGGGAATATTGTCTTTATGGAATCAATCCGCGGAATTTAAAGAAATAATAAAAACAATAAAAGGAAAGTTGATTAACAAAATTTTACTTTCCGGCTTGAAGGATAGCGCCCGTTCTTTCTTTATCGCTGCCTTAGCCTCAAAAGAGGAAATAAAAAAATCTTACCTTATTATTACCGATTCTCAGGAAAATGCCTTAAAGATATACCAGGATTTAAGCACTTTTATAAATAAACCTCAAGGCGAGGAAGAGAATATTTTTCTTTTCCCTTCTTTTGATGTCCTTCCTTACGAAGACATCAGTTCCGATCCCCAGATAATCCAGCAAAGGATAAATATTTTGAAACATCTTTCTGCGATTGACCAGAACATAAAGGGGATTATTTTAATTGCTGATATTAAAGCCCTCCTGCCCAAATTAGCTTCTCCACAAAAATTTAAAAAGACGAGTTGGAAATTTAAAATAGGGGATATCTTAAAAAAGGAAGATTTTTTAAAAAATCTCTTAGACCAAAATTATCACTCGGTAGAGATAGTCGAAGAAAAAGGTGAATTTAGCAGCCGGGGAGGAATTATCGATTTTTTCCCGGTAACCAGTGAAAATCCTCTTCGATTAGAATTATTCGGAGACCAGATAGAATCGATCAGATATTTTAATTTGAATACTCAAAAGTCGATACTTAAATTGACTGATTATACCCTTCTTCCTTCCCGGGAATTAATTACCGATGGTTCGTCTAATTATAATTACAACACTATATTTGATTATCTTCCCCAGGACCTGATAGTACTACAAAACGAGCCGGAATTAATTAAAGAAAAAACGGAAGAGTTTCAGGAAGAAGTCGAAAGCATTTACCAAAAAATAGAGCAAGATAAAAGGGAATTAATCTTCTCACCTTCTTCTTATTTCATCACTAACTCCGAGATATGTGATAAACTAAAATCAAAAAAAATAATTAATTTTACCTATCTTCCGGAGGAAAACAAAGAAGATATTTCCGGCAATCAGGAAGAGAAAAAAGAATATATCAGAGAATTTATTTTAGATGGACAGGAGATCAGTTCTTATTTTGGGAATTTAGACCTGTTTGCTAAAGATTTAGAAAAATGGCAGAAAGAAAAACAGCGTATTATTATTCTGGTCAGAAATGAAGGACGAGCCCAGCGCTTAGGAGAGATATTAGAGGAAAGAGGGGTAAAAAGATTTACTACAGGAAGGATAGAAGAAAATACTGCTTTAAAATCAACTATCTTTATTTCTTATGGTTATCTAAATTATGGATTCAGACTTCCCAATCTTAAAACAGTTTTTATAACCGACCGGGAAATATTTGGCAAGGAAAGGAATAAAAGATATAGATTAACCAGGCGTAAGAGCGAACCTTTTTCTACTATAATGGATATCTCTTCAGGAGATTATGTAGTACACATTGAACATGGTATAGGCATATATAGAGGGATTATAAATTTAACCGTCAAAGGAGTAAAGCAGGATTATCTTTTAATCGAATATGCCCAGGGGGATAAACTGTATGTCCCGGTAGACCAGTTTGATTTAGTTCATAAATATATAGGCATCAAAGATAAAACCCCCAAGATTTACCGTTTAGGAGGAGTCTCCTGGGGAAAGGCTAAAGGAAAAGCAAAAAGGTCAATTCAAAAATTAGCCCGGGAGCTTTATAATTTATATGTTGCCCGTAAAGAAATAAAGGGCTTTGCCTTCTCCAAAGATAATAACTGGCAGCAAGAGCTGGAGATGTCTTTCCCCTATGAGGAGACTTATGACCAATTGCAGGCTTTATCCGAGGTTAAAGCTGATATGGAAATGGTTAAACCTATGGAGAGATTAGTTTGCGGAGATGTAGGTTATGGCAAAACCGAGATAGCCATAAGAGCTGCCTTTAAGGCGGTATTAGACGGAAAACAGGTGGCAATTTTAGCACCTACCACCATCCTGGTTCAACAACATTATGATACTTTTCGTGAAAGAATGAACCCCTTTCCCGTAAACATAGATATGCTCTCCCGCTTTAGAACCAGACAGGAACAGAAAAAAGTTATTGAAGACCTGGAAGAAGGGAAGGTAGATATTATTATAGGGACCCACAGATTAATTCAAAGTGACATTCGGTTTAAGGATTTAGGCCTGTTAATCGTGGATGAAGAGCAGCGTTTTGGAGTCCTTCATAAAGAAAGAATAAAAAAATTAAAAGAAAGTATTGATTCTCTTGCCTTGACTGCCACTCCTATCCCCCGTACCCTGCATATGTCGCTTATTGGAGTTAGGGATTTAAGTGTGATAAACACTCCCCCGGAAGATAGGTTTCCTATCGCTACTTATATCTGCAGGAAAGATGATAAAGTGATAACAGAGGCTATAAGAAGAGAATTGGACCGGGAGGGGCAGATATTCTTTGTCCATAATCGGGTAAGGAGTATCCAGAAAATAGCAGGGGATTTGAGTCGGCTCTTTCCTCAGGCCAGGATCGGGATTGCTCATGGACAGATGGCAGAAGAACAGTTGGAAGATATAATGATTGATTTTTTAGAAAAGAAATATGATATTTTAGTCTGCACTACCATTATAGAGATTGGTTTGGATATTCCTAATGTGAATACTATTATTATTGATGATGCCCATAAATTCGGCTTATCTCAACTTTACCAACTAAGAGGGAGAGTGGGGAGGAGTGACCGGCGTGCCTATGCTTATTTTCTTTATCCTTCCTATCGCTCTATTTCTGGTACCGCAAAAAAGAGATTACAGGCCATTAAGGAGTTCAGTGAGTTGGGCTCCGGTTTTAAATTAGCCATGCGAGATTTGGAGATTCGAGGAGCAGGTAATTTATTAGGAAAAGAACAGCACGGGTCTGTAGGTGAGGTGGGATTCAATCTTTATTGCCGTTTATTAGAAGAAGCGATTAAGGAATTACGGGAAGAGAAAGAAGGAAAAGAAAAGAAGAAAGAGATTACCCCGGTTATCGATGTAAAGATAGATGCCTATATTTCCGAAGGTTATATCCCTGATTTAAAACAGAGGGTCTTAATTTATAAGAAATTGGCTGAAATTAAAGATTTAGAAGATTTGGAGAGGGCAAAAGAAGAGTTGAGGGACAGGTATGGAATTTATCCCCGGGAACTAAGGAATTTATTAGAGATAATATATCTGAAGATATTTTTAAGAAAGTTAGGAATTGGTTCCCTGGTGGTAAAGGAAAATAAGTTAATTCTCAGATATCTGGAGAATGATAAGATAAAAGCTAAATTAAGCAGGCTG